>JBAYGQ010000196.1:0-5694 GCA_041666585.1 Bacteroidota bacterium | reverse complement strand
TAGGATGCTTACTTTTATTCTTTGCAAAATATCTTTTATCACTTGAAAAAACGAGTGATAAAATTTCCCACAGGTAACCTATTGCTACAATTAAAGCACCGAGTGAAAGTATAAACCATAAAAATTTTAGAATTATCATATCAATCCCTACCTTTAAAGATTAATTTAACTTCTTGGAGTTTACTTTTTTACTTCCCCAAGAGTCATTTGACCCTCCGATAATTGTTAGTATATAACCTTTAGACCAAGCCCATTCACGTGCTGTACTATTTAAAATTGAATCACCACTTGTACAAAAATCAAAAGCCATTTGTTTATCTCCATATTTATACAAAGTTTTTTTAAGTACATTTCTTGATTCGTTTAAACCAATTGTAATAAAGAAATAATATGTCTTTTTAATAAATTTAAGATCTTTATCGATCAGTGGTTTTTTAATTGCAATAATACTATTGGTATCGTTTATTACCCAAAGCATTTCAGCGATTTTTAACCATGTTGGCAAGTCTTTTGTGTCCATCCTTTCTATTAAAGGTTTGACTGCTACAGAACCATATTTTGGCAAACCTTCAATTAACTTTTGCTGTACTCCTTCTGTTGTATCATTCATCAGCATGAGTAGTGGAATTAGTCCTTTTTCATCCTTCATTTCACAAAGACTACTGATGGCTTCTGTACGAAATTCAGGAATTTTTAAAGCAGATAATAAAATATTGCTAATTCTTTTATCTTTGAATTTGTATAGTTCTCCAATAGTCGTTCTTCTTACAGAGTTTTCACTGTCAAGAGCACATTTTATTATTCCTTCTATTATTCTAGGGTCTTGCAAACTTGAAGAATCCAAACATGAGGCAGCCCATACAGCACCTCCCCGAATAAATGAATTAGGGCTTTCCAATTCTTGTAATATCTTGTTAATTTTATTTTTTCCAGAACAATTTAAAATTAAAAAACAAGATAAAATAATACCTAAAAATCTTATAAGATGAAGTTTCATTGTATTAATCCTCTCATTCCCATATTTATAAAAATAGAAATTACTTGTCTCATCTTATTATTTTGTCTTTTGAGGCTTGACTGTCCATGCGGGTTTCATCGTAATTCTTACTCTATCCCCAAGAAAAAAGATTTCCTTTTATCGGTTCTGTTTCAAAGTTCAGAGTTTTTTTACCTGCATTTCGATGGATATTATATGCAGGATTGTTCACAACTTTCTGCATTTTCTTAATAAAATTAAATGCTTCTTTGGCAATAAGTTATTCGTCTTTAATACGACTAATTATGTTCACACTTTGAACCAACTTTGCATAATCATCGTTCTCTATTTTTAAACGTAAAGTATTCTTTGTAAACTTAACAAAATTTATAACCTTGTATCTGCTTTTTGCTTTTGCCTGGATTTCTTTGCTATTTTTACGATTATATTTTGTTAAATTGAAAAATACCCCTAGAATTACAAAAGAAAATAGTGTAACAAAATAAATAACAATGTTGTTAGTAAAAAAATTTTTGACTGAATTCATGGATTGAATAATTACAAAAAATCCACCTAGAAATAAAGGCGAAGCTAAACCAAAAAAGAGGTTAGCAAGAAATGCCCTAGGCTTATTATAAGAAGGGTCATTGTTTATTGCATACTCACCGTAGTTGCTAATTGCCAGAGTATCAAGGTAGCAATTTTCACATAATGGAAAGTCGAGTGATATACTTGTTACTTGGAATTGATTAGTATGAATTCCTTCAATATAAGTTATTTCTTCGGAATGTTTATCGCTAACATTATAGGTATGAGTTGGATTTTCGGCGAAGCAACTTGAACAATATGCTGTCGGGATAGAAACTTTATTATCTGCGAAAGTCAGTTCTTTAGCCATGATACTATTTCCAATCTATATATAAATTAAAAATTTAGATAACGATTGAGTACACATTTCTTTTTTGTGTACCAAATTATATAATTAAATTTGGTTTTCAAAGAAATATTTTGTACGAAAAACTTTTTTATAATTATATTTATACAAAATCACTCTATATTTTTCTATGTTTTTTTTGTAGTTTGCAAATATAATTTCGAACTGTTTAATGCGGAGGATAAATGAATAAAATTTTTACTATTTGTTTCTTAGTTATAACTGCTTTTCTGTTCTGCTTGTCAAATGATGCAAACGCTCAGGGATGCAAGGATTTCAGTGTACCCGTCTGGGCTACTGTTCAGAGCCTGCCTAAGCCTCAAATCACGATTAACTGGACTAAGATTTCGTATGCCAATGGATTTGATATACGTAAGAAAAAGAATACCGATATGTATTTTCCGACACTTCCGAATATCCAACTCGACAGTTCAAAGCGTAGCTGGGTTGATACAAATATCAGTGTAGGTTCCGTTTACGAGTATGAAGTACGTACTATGTCTGAAACATCGACAACATACGGAGGCTATATCGGACCTTTCAAATGGGCGGCAACCGGATATGTTGCTGCAGGTATAGAAATCCAACCGGCTGATACTCAGGGCAAAGTTTTATTAATGGTTGATTCTCTGACCTCCTCTGCTCTTGGAATGGAACTGGCTATACTTCAGGATGATTTAACGGGCGAGGGTTGGGGCGTTGTGAAAAAGGTAGTCCCACGTGCAGAAACTTTCAATCCTACTGCTGTAAAAGTGGTAAAGGATTCAATAATGGCTGAATACAACAGAGACCATAGTGTAAGTGCCGTCTATCTGTTCGGACGTGTACCAGTGCCATATTCGGGTATAATTACTCCCGACGGTCACGTGGAAGGAACCGGTTCTATCCATACCGGAGCATGGCCCGCAGACTGTTATTACGGCGATGTGAACGAAACATGGACAGATGTTACGGTTAATTACACCAAATCCACAGATGACAGAAACAGAAACATTCCGGGTGACGGCAAATTCGACCAGAGCAGATTCAACAATATCGAATTGATGGTCGGCAGGGTCGATTTATACAATATGGATTATTTTAAACCTGACAATGATATTGATTTACTCAGAAAATATCTTGATAAAAATCATAAATACAGAAGCGGAGCAATGCAGTACGAAAAGCGGATGTTGATTGATGATAATTTCGGTACTATCGGTTTTGGTTTCTCAGAAATGTTTGCATCATCCGGTTGGCGCAACGGATATTTATTTTTCGGACCTGACAGCGTAAGAACAGGTGATATATTCGGAGTCTTAAAGAATAACAGCTATATGTGGGCTTACGGTTGCGGCGGCGGAAGCCATACTAGTTGCAGTGGAGTAGGCAACAGCAAACAGTTTGATACAATTCAGGTAAATTCAATATTTTCTTTGTTTTTCGGTTCATGGTTCGGTGATTGGGATGCCAAGAATGCCTTCCTGCGTGCACCTTTGTGCTCAGAGCCGTCTGTACTTACAAATGCATGGGCAGGACGTCCTACATGGTTTTTTCACCACATGGAAATCGGCGAACCGATTGGTTATTCCGCAAGATTATCTATGAATAACAACCTGATTTACAATTGCGTTTATAAATATTCATATCAGGGTCAGGATGGAGGCTATCCGATTGGTCAGCCCTTTAATTATGATTATTACAAAAATATCCATATCGCTCTGATGGGTGACCCGACTTTACGCATGTATATGAATACTATACCTCAGCCGAAAAATCTTAAAGCTCTTCAGCCTGCCGGAGAGAGAGTACACCTTAGCTGGGATGTACCTGATACAAAAAAACAGTACTTCTATTATATTTATCGCTCACGCAGTGAAGAAGGACCATACATCAGAGTAAATAAAGATACACTTACGGATACACAATTAATCGATACTATGTTATTAAGCGGACCCGTTTATTACATGGTTAGGGCTTCTTTACTCGAAACTACACACGGAGGTACATATTATAAGCAAAGCAGAGGTTCTTTGCAATATATAGTTGCTACGGGGGCTGAGGATAATCCTGAGATTGCCTTCAATATGAAAGCGGCTCCTAACCCGGCTATCGACCATGTTAATCTAACTTTATCACTTGACAAAACTTCTCATATTAAAGTAGATATTTTTGATGTAAGCGGAGTCAAAGTAAGTTCAATTGCGGATCTTGCTCTTGCAGGCGGTGTGCATCAATTAGTCTGGGATTTAAGAGATACTCGCGGTAACAGAGTACAAGCCGGTGTTTACCTTATTAAGCTTTCTGCAAATGAAAAATCTAGTGTTCTGAAAGTAGTTGTTATGCCGTAATTGAAATTATTTAAAAAATAATATCTTGATAATTTAATAGAAGAATCATAGCAAACGCCGCTGTGATTCTTCTTATTTTGTTTAAAATGTCATTCTGCATTCTACAACAAAAAATATTAAATCAGAAGGAATATCCTAAGCCGATATTAAATTTCAATTGTTTCAGAAAACCTGTACGCGAAAAGATGAATTTACCCGATTCAGAAGAAGGGTCGTAAATCGGCAGGGCAACATCAACTCTTGCCGGTCCTACAGGTGTCTGGTAGTTAATACCTACTCCGCCGGCTATGGCAAGTTTTGTAATGTAATCTAAAGCATTGTAAGAATATGTTTCATTGAGAAGCCAATGGAATGTATTGCCGAAATCAATAAAGCAGGTTAATCCTAAATTCGCAATCTGGTCGGCAAAAGTCGGAGATAAATTATCAGGTCTTTGGAACCGGTATCTTAGTTCAAAACTTCCTTCAATAATCTCAAGACTTCCTACGAAATCCTGAAAGAAAGTATTAATATAAGAAGTATCTGATGGAGGCTGGGGATAGCGAAGTCTTCTTGATGACCAACCGCGTACACTGTTTGCACCACCGGCGTAAAATTGTCTGTCAAAGGGTATATAAGAAGAATTTGTAATGCCGAAATTAAATGTTTTTCCACCGCGTAGTTTTAAAGCAAAAATTGTATTATTGTTCAGACTTTTAAAAAGATAATAGCTTACCTGAGCTCTGAGGAATTTTGCTAATCCTATACCGGGGGTAAAATCTAAAGAAACGTTGAAAAAATAACCTATTGAAGGATTGAAAATATCATTTCTTTTATCTCCGGTTAATGACCCCCCAATTATTAAGGCAGTCGGCACTTTTCTGTAATTATTGATTGTACGAAAAAAATTAAAATAGCTTTCAACTTTCTGAATGTCTTCGGCACTTGTAGCATTAACCATGGCTTTATTATATGCAATACTATAATCAATCGGTTCAAGACCTTCCAGCAGAAGGTCCATCGAACCGCTCTGTACATAAGTATATTCCGGAAATCTAATCGGTATTTTGATTGGCATTGAAAATGTGCTGATTTCTATATCGGTATTCGGCTTGGACTTCGAGTACATCAATTGAACGGCGGCACCAAACCTTGCTACATCAATAGCAAACAAAAACGGTT
The DNA here is from genome assembly GCA_041666585.1 of Bacteroidota bacterium. Classification (GTDB taxonomy): domain Bacteria; phylum Bacteroidota; class Ignavibacteria; order Kapaibacteriales; family UBA2268; genus JBAYGQ01. The sequence continues at coordinate 293 of JBAYGQ010000196.1, read as the reverse complement.
GCGCAAAATTTATACCAAACTGAATTTGAGGCTGAAACTGATAATTAGGGTCTAATATCCTGCTTATGTCCTGTAACTCGCCTTTTGCAAATATGCTGAGAGATTGAGCTATCCCGCCGATATTTCTGTGGAAATACGAACCTTCGGCACCGATATTAGTATAGTTAACAATTGCTGTTTTGTTTATATAAAAGCCTAAGCCCCATTCCTGCTGTTTCCTGTACTGGTTATAAACAAGAAACGGCAAGGTAGTATCGTTCTTTTTTGTAAAAATAGTAGAAGAGTCAATATTT
>JBAYGQ010000195.1:0-5695 GCA_041666585.1 Bacteroidota bacterium | reverse complement strand
CTGAATGCAATTACGATGGATTAAAATCCTCACGTGTTTCTGATTTTTCTCTCGGTGAAGTGTTGGACAATCATCTTTCGGATTTACCAATTCCTGTTATTTATGGTTTGACTTTCGGTCATACTGCAGACCAGATAACCTTACCTCTTGGAGTAGAAGCCGAATTAGATACAGAAATCCCCGGATTAAATATTTTGGAGGCAGGAGTAATTTAAGAAATTATGAATTATGATTTTTATTTTTTTTTATTTACCCAACGTGCACTTATTTTATTGATTCACTTTTTGAAATCAGAAATCTACTATTGTAACTCCGTCGCCGCCTTCAACAAGATTTCCTAACCTGAATTTCAGGCTAGAAGGATGAGATGCAAGAAAATCGTGAACCGCCTGACGCAACGCACCTGTACCTTTTCCGTGAATAATAGTAACTGACTGAACAGAGCTTAGTATAGAGCTTGAAATAAAATTATCTACTTCTGCTAAGGCTTCTCCTGCACGCATACCTCTTAAATCGAGAGTTGACTGAGTTTCAAATTTCAAATAATCCGCTTTACTTCCTCTGAGTTTTTCCTTCTTTTTTGTCTTTATCATTTTGTCGAAAGACATTTTGAATTTTAGTCCGTTAAATTCTACTACTGCCGTCTGATGCTGTTTATCAACAGTAATAATTGTACCTGAATTATTAGAATCACCTGCGATTATCGTGTCACCCGCTTCGAAATCTCTATCTGTATTTTTATTATAATCTTTTTGTTTACCCTCTGCAATTTCGCTTTCAAGTTGGCTTTTGAAATTAGAAAAATCTTTTTTAATTTCTATTATCGGTCGCTTTTCTTCACGGATTTCACGTATAGTTTTTTCAACAATTGCGTTAGCATCTCTTAATATTTTAGTTGCATGCTCCTGAGCATTACCGATAAAATCTTTTTTCTTTAACTTTATTTCTTTCAGTTTTTCTTCATATTCAATTCTGTATTTTTCCGCTTTGATTTTCTCCTGTTCTGCCTGAATTTTAAATTCTTCAGCTTCGGATTTATATTTTTGCAGAAGTGAAATACTTTCTTCCAACTGACTTTGATTAGTTCCAATGTATTTTCTTGCTCTGTCGAGAATCAAATCCGGTACTCCGAAATTTTTGGCAAGTACAAAAGCATAACTGTTTCCGGGAATTCCGGATAAAAATTTATAAGTTGGTTTAAGAGCTTTCGAATCGAATTCTAATGAGGCATTCTGAATTTCTTCCTTTGTTAAAGCATAAGTTTTCAGAGAAGACTGGTGAGTTGTTGCAACAAAGAAAGAATGTAGTTCTAAAAGTGTATCAAGAATACCGGCGGCAAGTGCGGCACCTTCCTGAGGGTCTGTACCTGAACCGATTTCATCAATAAGCACAAGTGAACTTTTTTCTGTATAAGAAAGAATATCTTTCAGTTCAATTATCTGTGAACTGAATGTGCTCAGGTCATTTTCAATTGATTGATGGTCGCCTATGGAAGAGAAAATTCTGCGAAAATTTGTTTTGCAAATACCTAAAGGAAAAATTCCGCTTAACGCCATCAAAATATTCAATCCGATACTTTTCAGTGCGACAGTCTTGCCTCCGGCATTTGGTCCTGAAATAAGATGACCACGAATATTATCGGAAAAATCAATAGACATCGGTTCAACATTCTTTTTGCCTTTTGCTCTCATAAGGAGAGGATGGCGAATTTGATGCAGTTCAATAATATTTTCTTCTGTAACTTCAGGTCTGATCCCTCCGAAATCTAAAGCATATTTTGCCTTTGCATAGACTGAATCAATATGTCAGAGTATCTCTAATGATTGCAAAAAATGATTTGCATCCTTTCCGATTTCTTCTGTCAGGTTTGCAAGTATTTTATAAATCTCTCTTTTTTCTTCATTAGATAATAATGAGAGTTCGTTATTCATTTCAATTATTTCGGATGGCTCTAAGAAAACCGTTGAGCCTGTTTGCGAAACGCCGTGAATAATTCCGGGGATATGCCGCTTGTGTTCAACCTTTATCGGAAGAACAAATCTTCCTTCACGAACTGAATAAAAATCTTCCTGTACTAAATCATCTTCAGTTACTTTTTTCAAAATCTTTTGCAGACGGTTCCTCAAATAATGAGATTTATCCTTTATAGAGCGTCGAATTCTTGACAGCTCTTTTGTTGCATTATCTTTTACTTCACCTGCATCATCAATAGTTTCTTCTATGTGTTTTTCTAAAATTCTGTTATCATATAAACGCTCTGATTCTTCACAAAGAGCAGGATACTTCTCCCGTTTGGAACTGAAATAATTTTTCATCAATCGTGAAACACGGATGTTATCGCGTATTTCGAGTATTTCCACAGGTGAGAGAACAGCATTCTGAACCAATGATTTGAAAAATTTCGGGCGTGTATCGCTTAACCCGTCAATCGGCAGAGGGTCTTCCTGAGTTATAAGTTGCGTTGTTTCTTCAATAAGCTGATGCTCAATATTTAACCAGAAAATTTCTTCCCGCGGTCTGGATTTTAATATGAGTTCCTGTCCAAGTTCAGAATTGCAATACCTGCTTACAATATCCAGCACCTGAAAAAATTCTAATTGTTTTAAAGATTCTTCGAGTAAAAAGTTTTCGTCTTTTTCAAAATTATTATTCATAAAAATTTATTCACCGCCCAATAATTCTTTAACTATTTTCTGCACTAAATTTCCGTCAGCCTTGCCTTGCAATTGCTTCATTGATGCCCCCATTACCTTACCCATATCTTTTAAATCTGTTGCACCGCTTTCAGAAATTACATTTGTAATAATTTCTTTTACTTCAACTTCAGACATTTGTTTCGGTAAAAATTCTTCTATGATTGCAAGCTCCGCTTTTTCTTTTTCAACAAGGTCTGTTCTTCCTCCCTGCTCATATAGAGCAATAGCGTCGCGTCTTCTTTTTGCATTGAGTTGCAAAATTTTCAGCTCGTCGGCTTCATTCATTTCGCGTCCGGCACCGCTTTTATTAAACTCAATTATTCCTGCACGAAGACTGCGAATCGTTTCTAAACGTATTTTATCTCCCGATTTTATAGCATTTTTCAGCTCTTCATTGATTTTAGTTTCAAGGTTCATTTTTTTCTCCTGCTTAATAAAAATATAATTTGCAAAATTAAACAATTTATCTGACCGATTAAATACATTTGTATAATTATCAGAACGTTGTTATATTGAAAATCTTATAATGGAACTTTTATGAAGCTTTATACATCAAAACATAATGTTCGATTTATTTTAAACGGCTTATGAAAAAAAAACCTCAAATATCGTCAAATAAAAAAGTGCTTGACAGCAAGACTAAACCAAAATTAATCATTCATACTCCTGTTCAGATACCGATTTGGTTTGCATCAATCATATTTTTTACTTCAACGCTTTTGTTTTTCTGGGACCAGATTTTCTCTCAGGCTTTTTTCTGGGAAGACATAACTGAGCTTTGGTATCCTTTCCAGACATTCGCGGCTAAAACATTTGCCAAAGGGTTGCTTCCTTTCTGGAATCCTTATATTTTTTCAGGTATGCCTTTTCTGGCTGATATTGAAGTAGGTTTCTTCTATCCGTTAAACCGAATTTTGTCTTTATTCGTTGATTCAAACGGTCATCTTACAATCTGGGCAGTTCAATTTGCAATAATTGTACATTTTTTCATAGCACAAATCGGTACTTTTAAGCTAGCACAATATTGGAAAATCAGTTCTGTCGGAGCTTTGATTTCGTCTGTATCTTTTGCTTTTTCTCTTATGTTTGTCTGTCACGTTATTCATCCGATGATGCTTTTTCACTTTAGCTGGTTTCCTCTTGTATTACTATTTTTTATGCGCGGTCTTGAAGAAAATAAAATCAAGTATTCAATACTTTCAGCCTGGGTGCTTGCTATATCAATGCTTGCCGGACATCCTCAATCAACTTTGTATGAAGTAATGTTTCTCTGTGTGTTCTTAGTTTGGTATCTAATATTTAAAATAAAAAATAAAAACCTCTCGAAAAATACTATTGCTAAATTTATTGCCTGTTCTACATTACCTTTTATTATTGCTGTCGGTATTTTTTCTATACAATTATTCCCTTCCCGTGAACTTGCTTCGATGGCACACAGACAGGAAATTACTTATGACAAGGCTACAGAAGGTTCTCTGCAGTTTAAGCAAATTTATACATCCGTTATCCCGAAAATTTTCGGTAGTGTTGACGGTGAAACATTTAAAGAAAAGAATTTTAACTTTCATCTTGAAGATGCTAAATATTACGAATATTGGGAAACCGCTTTCTACTTTGGAATTGTGGCTTTGATTCTCGGTTTGTTCGGTATGACACAAAAATTCAGAACAAAGGAAGGAATAATTTTACTTTCAATTATCGGTTTTAGCTTTTTATACTCATTAGGTAAGAACTTTTTTGTTTTCGAAATATTTTTCAATTTACCTTTGTTTGAATATTTCCGAATGCCTGCAAGAATGATGTATTATTTTGTTCTTGCGTTTTCATTATTTGCCGGTTTCGGATTTGATGCTCTCTGGAATAAAGGATTCAGCATTGCTCAAATGAAAAAACTAATTTATGTAACAGCCGTGCCTTTAATAATTGCTCTGCTTGCTTCATTCGGAGCTTTGCAGTCAATATTGAGTACTCCTTTGCAGTATCAACCTGCAATCAAAGGCTTCGGAGCCTTAGCTTTATTTTTTATTATCATCGTTTTTGGATTGTCATTTTTTATCAATCGTCAAAAACTACATCCGAGCATCGGCGGAGGTATTTTTGTTGTAATAGTTCTTGTGGATTTGCTTTTAGCAGGAGCTTCGTTCAATAAAAATTCAGATAATCCCGAAAAAGTTTATGAAATTAATCAAGAAACAAAAGCCGTATTTTCTGCCAAACCTCCAAAAGAACTTTTCCGTGTAAGCATCCGTCTCTATCAGGAAGGTGTAATTGCGATGACCCGCAATCAGGGTATGATGGATAATATAATGACAACCGACGGTTACAATCCTTTAGTATTAAAAAGGGGAGGTGCACCTACACCGCTCTTGAAAAATGTTCACGATTTAAATAATGTTAAATATGCAATTCTTAAAGACACAGTTGCAGGAGGTTTTCGCTTTTTTGAATATCAGCCTTATACAAGCCGTGCATGGGTAGTTCACAAAGCAATTATCCTGCATCCCGACTCTGTTTTTAATGCAATGCGCACTAAAGTATTTAATTTTAAAAATGAAATAATACTCGAAGAACCTATTACCCGGAAACTTTCCGGAAATCCTCCGGATTCTGTTTCAGATAAAACAGAATGCCTTGACTTCGATATAAACCATTTCAAATATAAAATTTCCTCAAAAGAAGCGGGGGTAGTGTTTTTCAGTGAAATCTGGTATCCTGCATGGCAGGCTTATCTTGACGGTAAACCTGTTAAGATACTCAGATCAAACTACTGCTTCCGCGGTGTAGAAGTGCCGGGTGGAACGCATACTATTGAAATGAAATACGAGTCAAATTCATTCAGTAAGGGTTTGTATTTATCACTTGCTACAATTATTCTGAGTATTCTTGGATTTGTATTTGCTGTTTATAAAGAAAGAAATTAATCCGGAAATTTAAATTGATTCGATTCCGAATAATTTCAGTTTTCCGTTAAATCGGGTGAAATATAAAATTGTGGTTGT
>JBAYGQ010000194.1:0-5724 GCA_041666585.1 Bacteroidota bacterium | reverse complement strand
TATGAATAATGCTATAACATCACTTTCAATTTTAAAGGTTCATTGGGATGAATTTCAAAAAGATTACATTGATAATTTTGTTCCGTTTGTTGGAAACTTAATTAGTATTAAGGATTACACTGAAATTAAAATAGAAAATTTTATTATTGACTTTGAGAAAGAATATGGTTTAAAAATACCATATTTCGCAATGAAATCAATTTTAATAAGAGCTAAAAACAATTACAGTTTGATAAAAGAAGAAAACCATCAATATATACCAAATATCAAACAAAATCCATTTCAAAATTTTGCACAGTGTTCTAAAGACCAATTACGCAAACACAATAAAATCATTAGTGAGTTAATAAAATTCTCAAAAGATAAGTACAATAAAGAAATAACAGAAAATGAAGCAGATGATGTTATAATCAAATATTTAAAAAAATATGATATTGATATTGTTTTCTTGTCTACAAATTCAAATAGTTTATTACCAAATGTTAGCCCACAAAAAGAACTTCTTTACATTTTCAATAATTTCATTATTGAAATAAACAATAATGAACCAATGTTATTTAATCATTTATTAGAAATAACGATTGGACATATGGTCTCCAATACAATTTTATATGAAGGTTATCAATTAATTCAAGGTAATCTTAATAAAGTTACTGTCTTTGTTGATACTCCAATTTTAATAAAATTATTTGGTTTGGAAGGGCCAGAAAGGGCTAATGCTTATTCAGAGTTATTCGAATATCTTAAAAAAAATAAAGTAACAATAAAAGTATTTAATCACAATATAGATGAAATTCTTAATATTCTAAATGATTGTAAAAACTGGATAGAACATATTGATTTTGATTACAATAAAGCAAGTCGTGTTATGAAGTATTTTAAATCACAGAGAAAAAAAATATCCGATATTGAACATGAGATTGCGATGATAGATGAAAATTTAAATAGATATTACATTATTTCGGAGGATAAACCTGATTCTTTTGAGAATCAAAAATATGAAATTGATCATCAAAAATTGATTGGAATAGTTAAATCTATTTATTCAAATAATGATATATATTTTGACGAAAATAATGCAGAAAGAGCTATTTATAATGATATAGAGTCAATAGCTTCAATATTCAGATTAAGAAAAGGTAAAAAACCAAGAAATATTAAAAATGCAGAATTTATTTTTTTAACGAGTAATTCTTCACTCGCTAATGCGTCAAATCGTTATGAAAAAAGTGAAGTAAATTATTCAAATATTGATTATTGTCCAGTTTGTATGACTGATACTTTTTTAGGAACATTTTTATGGCATAATTCCTCTGCTCAAATTACTAATGTTAATAGAAAAAAATAATTGCTGATTCATTTGCTTCGATTAGACCAGAACGTGAACTGATTAATTGTTATAGTAAGGAAATTGGAAAACAAATGAATAGCGGCAATATTTCACAAAAAGAAGCTATTTTACTGAGAGAACAGATCTGGATATCAAACAGTTTACAAGAAAAAACACTTGGAAATTTTGAAAATTTTGATAAAAAAACTTTTGAAGAAATCATTATTGAATTAAGGAAAGAATTATCAAAAGAAAGTGTAGAGAAATTGAAAAATGAAAGAGAAAAACATCAAACAACTAAGAGCGAATTAGAAGAAATTTCAAATAAATTAAAGGAATCAGAAACAAAAAATACCAATATTATAGATAATATTAGAAGTAATAGTCAAAAATCAGCAAAAAGGTATTCAAATATTTTTTCAATAATATTTGCTTGTATTGTAATTGCTATTGCCTTGCTCAATAATTTTAATTTTGTTGAAGATAAAAATTGTAATTTTATAATTAAAATTATAATTACTTTAATATTTATTTTAGGATTTGTTTGTGGTATTAATTTACCAAAAGTGAAATTAATGATTAAAGAATATATTTATCATAAGAATATTAAAAAATTCAAACTTGATTAAAAAAAAATATTTTTAAATTTAGTTTCTGCCATGTCACTGCTACGCATTTTTGTATCCAGACATTTGCATTTTTGCTATAAACATAGCACCTCTACGAGGTTTTTCTCTTTATAAACTTATTGCATGTTGCGAAGAAGATTCCGGACAAGCCGGAATGACGCATCTACTCTTACTTTATAAACTTTACGAACTTTATAAACTTTTAACTGATTTTACGTTTTGTATTCTTCGGAATTGTCCGATTTCTTTGCTATCAGGAAGTACATTCCGTCAATTACTTCGGACTTTTCGATTGCGAATCCCGCATCCTCAAGAATTTCTTCTACGTATTCGGAAGTGAGACGCAATTTGCTGTAAGAGCCCGATTTCAGTTCCCAGCTACCGTCTATTTTTTCGTAAAGCAAATCAGTTACTTTGATTTTATCGGGTGAGTATTCAAGAAAGCAAGTTAGAATTTTGGTATCATCGCTTTTAACGTGAATGAAACGCTCGGTATCGTCCAATTCTTCGCTGTAATCGCGGAAAGATAGCACAAGCATTCCGTTTGAATCGAGAGTGGCGTGACACAGATTGATTAAATTTTCGAGTGTATCGAATGAATCTAAATGCGCAATCGTATCGCCCATACACACTATAAGCCCTGTTGTGTTGATATATTTTCCGAAATTGGAAATATCGTCGTTAATAGTTTCGATATCTAAATTGCCTTTTTTAGCGGAAATTTCCGCCAGCATGTTTGCCGAAAAGTCAATAGCCTTAACTGCAAATCCTAATTTTGCAAGTGAAACAGATTGCAAACCGTTGCCTGCACCCAAATCTATAGCATAACCTTTTCCCTCGGGTTTGATACCGTTGGCTTCAAAAAACTGAGCCTGTGCTTTTTGTTTTTCATCGAAATCGCCGATGAACCATGAATAAACTGAGGATAAAAGATTGTCGTAATGGTCTTTTGCTGACATGTAAAAATTCCTGTTTGATATTTAGAAAATAATTTTAATTCCCGTACATAGCTAACTAAAAACGTACCAGACCATAAAAAATTATTTTTGCATCTTAATCATTTTGTCGAATTCCTCTTTAGTGTAAACAACAAAACTGTTCGACTTGCAGTCCCAGATAGTAGAATACTTCATTCCGAAAACAAAATGATACTCCCAGTTCGAATAAACCTCGTAAAGCATCAGCGAAGCTACATCAGTAGGAGTAATAAAATCTCCGGTCTCTGCGGAGTGTGTATGATAGCTGTATTTAACCGTATCGGCACGGCATGGAATCGGAATCAAGGTCTGATGAAGCCGTTTTTTCGTCAGCAGATTATTGTCCTTATCGAATGTAAGCAGGTAATCATTGCCCAGATACATAATCTTATGCTCTTTGGTCGAAGTTATTATATATACTTTTTTCCCTGTGCTGTCAATCAGAGGGACAATATTCAGAGAAGTTCTTTTGTATATTTTAAAGAGTGAATCGGTTTGAATTACACTCATTACTTTTTGCTTTAGTTTAAAATAATCATGTTCAATCGGCAGAAAATCTCTTGTGTTTGTATCAACGCTTGCCTTGTTCAGAGTTCTCGAAGTATCGAACAGAACGGTATAGATAACTTTGGCGCTGTCTCCTTTGCTGAAAAATATAGTCTTAATGTTCCATCCGTCTGCATAAGAAAGGTAGCCGCCGATTTCCTTCATACCCGGGTATTTCATCTGTACTATATCGGAAGCTCTCCATGAAGCCAGCTCTGATTGATAAATCCGCTTGCCTTCGTTTAAGATTTCTGCGTTCAGCTTATTGAAATCCAAAGCCTGAGAATAGGCAGAAAAAGGAGCTAACAAGAAAACTAAAAAAAATAATTTATACATATTCGTCATAATAATATCTTTCGCTTCGAAAAAATAAAAAGTAAAATTACGGAAAAAAGGACAAAGAGAAAATTCTGAATGCTGAATTCTGAATGCTGAATTGAAGAGGGTCGTCTGAATCACGGATTAAAGAGAAAGGTGTTAGCAAGTTGGAACTTGGGAACAAGAGTAACAAGAGTAAAAATTAACTTATAACTTGCTTAATAACGTTGACTATGTTATTGAGCAAAATTAACGTTATTTATTATAAAAACAAGGAAATAAATTAATACCAAAATTCTTTTAATCTTGTTACCAAGCTCCTGCTTGGTAATATATCTTCTCTCTAATCCGCGAAATCTTTAAATCCGTTTAATCCGCGATTCAGACATTCTCAATTTAGTGTACACTATATATTTTGTAAATACGTTGAAAATCCTTAACTTTAATATTCTTTTTTTTTCTGAAATTGAAAATATTTTTAATAATATAAAGTTCAAAAAACTATGATTTCAAGATACAAATCTTATCAGACAATCGAAGAACTCGGCAAAGCGGTTGACCAAGAGGTTATTCTGCGGGGCTGGGTTTACAATACACGAGGCAAAGGTAAACTGCAATTTGTAATGCTACGCGACGGAACAGGAATTGCTCAATGTGTGGTTTTTAAAGGTAACGTTTCCGAAGAAATTTTCGAAGACGCAAAAAGCCTCACTCAGGAGTCTTCAGTTGAGCTAACCGGTAAAGTCCGTGCCGACGAAAGAGCTCCGGGTGGTTTCGAAATAGATGTTAGCAACCTGAAAATTCTCTCACTAACAAAGGACTATCCCATCTCCCCGAAGGAGCATGGCGATTCTTTCCTTTTAGAGCATCGTCATTTATGGTTACGCTCATCACGTCAGCATGCTATTATGAGAATAAGAGCAGCCGTTATTAAAGCTATCCGCGACTTCTTTGACGGTAACGGCTTCAAGCTCATGGATTCTCCTTTGCTTACCCCCGCCGCCTGCGAAGGGACTTCTACCCTGTTCGAAACAGAGTACTTCGACCTCGGACAGGCTTATCTGTCGCAGTCGGGACAGCTCTATGCAGAGGCTTCCGCACTTGCTCTGGGTAAGGTCTATACATTCGGTCCTACTTTCCGTGCTGAGCGTTCCAAAACACGTAAGCATCTCACAGAATTTTGGATGGTAGAGCCGGAAATGGCTTTCTTCGATATAAATGACGATATGGACCTCGCAGAGGATTTGGTTGAATATATTGTGCAGTTCTGCCTTAAAACCTGTCGCAAAGAATTGGAAACTCTCGAGCGCGACACAACTAAATTGGAAATGATTAAGCGTCCTTTCAATAGAATGAGCTATACAGAAGCGGTTGACTGGTTGCACGCACATAACATCCCGCTGAAAAAGAAAATTGACGGTCAGGAAGTGGATATTCTGCCTTTTCCGTGGGGAGAGGACTTCGGCACAGTGCAGGAAGAAGCGATTATGGAGCAGTTCGATAAACCCTGCATTATTCACCGCTATCCTGTAGAGGCAAAAGCATTCTATATGAAACGCGACCCCGGGAACCCCAAGGTTGTGCTTGCAATGGATATGCTAGGACCTGAGAAAGCAGGTGAGTTAATCGGCGGAAGTCAGCGCGAAGATGACTATGATTTATTAGAGCAGAGAATCAGAGCGCACGAGCTTCCCGTTGATGCATTTCAGTGGTATCTTGATTTGCGGAAATACGGCTCTGTTCCGCATAGCGGCTTCGGCTTGGGTGTTGAGAGAACCGTTAAATGGATTACAGGTGCATCTCATATACGTGAGGTAATCCCGTTCCCGAGGATGATTTATCGGATATATCCGTAGAGAGTTATGAATTATGGGTTATGAGTTATGAGTTGGCAAAAATGCTGAATGCTGAATGCTGAATTGAG
>JBAYGQ010000193.1:0-5752 GCA_041666585.1 Bacteroidota bacterium | reverse complement strand
TCAATACATTCAGTTCCATCCTACTACATTATACAATGAGCGAGACAGCTTTCTTATTTCAGAGGCTGTACGAGGTGAAGGCGGTATATTATTAGATAAAAACGGCAGAGAGTTTATGAAAGATTTTCACGAACTCGCTTCACTTGCCCCTCGGGATATTGTTGCACGCGGAATTCATCAGACAATGCTTGAAACCGAGCATCCATGTGTTTATTTAGATATATCAACAAAAGATTCATCATGGCTGAAAGACCGCTTCCCGAATATCCACAAGCATTGTCTTGCAATCGGGGTTGATATGACTGTCGAACCGATTCCTGTTGTTCCTGCGGAACATTATTCTTGCGGCGGAATCGGTGTCAGCCTGAAAGGAAGAACTTCGCTCCGGAGACTATATGCTGTGGGAGAGGTAGCATGTACCGGTGTTCACGGAGCAAACAGACTTGCTTCTACTTCACTTCTCGAAAGCGTTGTCTGGGGTTATCTAGCAGGAAATGATGCTGTTGACCATGTACCAAGGGATACTTATTTTCCGAAGGTTGATCCCTGGCAGGACGGTGAGGAATTTATTGATCCTGCATTGATTTCGCAGGACTGGACTAATATAAAAAATACAATGTGGAATTATGTAGGATTAATAAGAACAAGGCAGAGACTGCTGAGAGCTGCTACTATTCTGCGTCATCTGCAGACTGAAATTGAGCAGTTCTATCAAAAAACTAAAATGACAAAAAATATCATTCAGTTGCGTAACGCTGTGCAAACTGCAATAGCTCTTACTTTTGCCACTCTTGAAGCTAAGGTAAGTAAAGGTACCCATTATTTGCAGGATGGAAATAAATCAGTTCCGAATTCCCATTTTAATCAGAGCGGATTTTAAATAATTACTAATTACAAATTAGTAATTAATAATTGTGAATAAGGTTGATGATTGGAGTCCTGTTTGGCAGGATGGAAAGAAGATGGATTCCCGTTTCTCCGGGAATGACATAGTTAAATATAAAAATTGGAGTAATACTTATTGTATGATGTTATAATAATCGGTGCGGGTCCTGCCGGGATTTCCGCCGCAATTCAATTGAAACGGTTCGGGAAAAATATTCTTGTTATTGAAAAAAATGTAATCGGCGGACTTGTAAAAAATGCGAATTTGATTGAAAATTATCTCGGTTTTCCTGACGGTATAACAGGAGTTCGATTCGTTGAATTAATGAAAGAACAACTAAATAACTTTAATATTGAAATAATTTTTGATACAGCGATATCAATTAAATATGATAATCATTTTACTGTAAAAACATTACTTAATGAGTTCAATTCGGAAATTTTAATTGCAGCAAGCGGAACAATACCCAAGAATATAAAAGAAGAAATTTCTATTCAAGCTCAGGAATTAATTTATTATGAAGTATATGATTTGTTGAAATCACATTCCGAAAATATCTGCATTATCGGAGCAGGCGATGCGGCTTTTGACTATGCTCTGAACTTAACAAAGAAAAAAAATAATGTTACGATTCTTAATCGAGGTACTGAAATTAAATCTCTTAAGAAATTACAAAATGAAGTATTTTTGAATCCATTAATTTGTTATAAAAACAATTATTGCATAAACTCAATAGATGTACAAAATGAAAAATTATGTATTAAATCTAATAATGAATTCTTATTATTTGATAAATTAATAATTGCTGTCGGAAGAGAACCGGATTGCTCTTTTATCCCTGAAGAGATACTTAAGAATCCACGGTTTTTTAAAATCGGAGATCTGGTAAATAATAATTTAAGACAAACAGCATTAGCCGCAGGCGACGGAGTTAAAGTTGCCCAGATAATTGAACAAAATTTTTATACTAATCGTAATGTTGAAGAATGATAATTCAGACTAACAAGCTCAAATTAATTGCAAAATCCGAAAATAAAGATATAGCAACTGTGTATGTGGCAGAAATCAATAACAAAAAACTTGAATTTGTAGAGTCTGTTCAACCTCCATTTCCAATCGGAAAAAAATGGGTTTTAATAGTTTCAACGCTTTGCGGATGTCCCGTAAACTGTATGATATGCGATGCCGGCGGAAATTATAATGGGAAATTATCGAAAGAAGAAATTTTAATGCAAATTGATTTTATGGTTAAAAACAGGTGGAACAGCAAAGTAATACCAACAGAAAAATTCAAAATTCAGTTTGCTAGGGTAGGTGAGCCTGCGTTCAATTTAGAAGTTCTAAAAGTATTGGAAGAACTTCCGGATTTATATAAAACTCCTTGTTTACTTCCTTCGATTTCTACAATTGCACCCGAAGGTACAGATGATTTTTTTGAAGGATTATTAGAAGTAAAAAATCGTCTGTATAAAGAAAATTTTCAAATGCAGTTTTCTATTCATAATACTGATACAGCGATTAGGAACCGATTGATTCCAACAAAAAAATGGAGTTTTGATAAAATCAATTCTTATTCCGAAAAATTTTTCAATTTAGGTGACAGAAAAATATGCCTTAATTTCGCAATCAGCAATACTGAATCAATAGATACTAATGTATTATCAGCGCATTTTAATCCTGAAATTTTTGCTGTAAAAATCACTGGTATAAATCCGACTTTCAAGTCTCAGTTGAATAATTTGTATAAGGAGATGGACATAAACAGCATTAAAGATGTTCTGATTCCTCAGATAAAAACTTTTGGTTTTGATGTAATTTTAAGTTTAGGTGAGTTAGAAGAAAACAGTATCGGCAGTAATTGCGGTCAGTATATTGGAATTTTAGAAAGAAATAAGCCTATTTTAGGATACGAGAATAAATTGAATGCGGTTTTTTAAATTGAATTCAAAGAATATTAAAATCAATAATCAATATGAATACTTAAAAAGATTCCAATTATTTTAAAATAATAATCATAAAACCATCATCGCCTATAAAACCTTAAATACCAAGTGTCAAACTATAATTTAAGTTTAATACCGGCAACACATTTATACATTTTAGAATAAATAATTATTAATTTTTCAATTCTTTTTTTAATTTAGTTTTTTATAAGAATGACAAAATCAAAAAACTTGATTTGAATTAATTACTTACTTTAAGGCTGTTATGATAAGCGAATTTGGAATTATACTTTTGTTCATTATTCTCGGTATAATATTCGTAGCAATCGGCTTACTCACAGCGGCAATCGTTAGACCCAGCCATCCTAATCCGGTAAAACAATCAACTTACGAATGCGGAGAGGAGCCGATAGGTTCCCCATGGATTAAATTCAACATTCGTTTTTATGTTATTGCTCTCGTATTTCTGCTTTTCGATGTGGAAGTAGTTTTTCTGTTTCCTTGGGCAGTGGTTTTTCGTCAGTTCGGATGGTTCGGATTTTTCGAGATGCTTGCATTTGTATTTATTCTGCTGGCGGGATTAGCGTACGTTTGGGCAAAAGGCGATTTAAGCTGGGATAAACCTAAACCTTATATCCCTAAGCTAAGTGATTTGGTTACGATGAAGAGAAAATAAGAATTGATTCTTTTTCCAAAAAGGTGAAAAAATGGGATTACTAAATAGATTAAATGACCCTTATGAGGGCGGCGGAATTATACTTGGAACAGTAGAAGACGTTTTAAACTGGGGACGCAGTAAATCTGACTGGTATCTGAGTTTTGGTCTTGCCTGCTGTGCAATCGAATTTATGGCTATGAATGCTTCGCATTTTGACTTTATGCGTTTCGGAACTATTTTCCGTACCTCTCCGCGCCAGGCTGACTTTATTATGACTACCGGAACAGTTACCCTTAAAATGGCAGAAAGAATAAAAAAGTTATATGAGCAGATGGCAGAACCAAAGTATGTTATGTCAGTCGGCTCCTGTTCAAATTCGGGCGGTCCGTATTGGGAACACGGCTACCACGTACTGAAAGGTGTGGACAGAGTTATTCCCGTTGATGTCTATGTACCGGGCTGTCCGCCGAGACCGGAAGCAATGGAAGAAGGCATGGTAAAGCTTCAAAAATTGATTAATCAGGAAGCGATTTTTAATAAGAGAAAAAAAATGGCTGATCTTGAGAAATTAGCTAAAAGTGAAAAATGAAAAATGAAGAATGAAAATTTTTGAAATAATGATTGATAATTTGATAAGAAGATAAAGAAATTTTACTTTTAAAAATGAAAATAAGGTTATGCAGGCACAAGAAATATTCGACATTTTAAAAAATCAGTTTCCCGATGCGGTTACTGCATTGAATTCCGAACCGTCATTCGATCCGTTCATTATTGTTGAAACAGCACAAATCGCAAATGTTGCCCTGTTTTGCAGAGACGATGAACACTTACAGTTCGATTATCTGATGTGTCTCAGCGGAATGGACCTCGGAGAAAATCTCGGAGTGGTTTATCACTTGTACTCAACAACACTTGCTCATAGAATCGTGCTTAAAGTTACTGCACCAAAAACAAACCCGAAGGTTCCGACTGTGGAAAGAGTCTGGCGAACAGCAGACTGGCACGAGCGAGAGTGTTACGATTTAATCGGTGTGATTTTCGAAGGACATCATAATTTGATTCGCATTCTTTGTCCTTACGATTGGGAAGGACATCCTTTGCAAAAAGATTATAAGACACCTGAAGAGTATCATGGAATGAAAGTACCTTATTAATTAACAATTTGATTGTTATTCAAGTTCTTTAATAAAAACGAAAATATATGCTCCCTGCTCTTAAGGGGTGAGAGAGGCTGAGGGGTCAAAATCGAATGTTCCCCTTTTGATGCAGGGGTTTAAAATAAAATGAAAATTAGATGCTTAAACAAGTTCAGCATGACAAAGGAAGAAAATGGATTCCCGCTTTTGCGGGAATGACAGAGAAAAAATATTAATTAAGAAAAAAGATTTTAGAATAAATACAGATAAGAAACGATGAGCGAATTTAAAAGGGTTGAGTTTGAATACAGCAATATAGAATCCGACAGGATGAGGCTGAACGTCGGTCCGCAACATCCTTCGACACATGGAGTTTTAAGACTCGAAGTGGAACTCGACGGAGAAATTGTAACCGAAGTTGTGCCGCATCTCGGGTATCTTCACCGTTGTTTCGAGAAACATTGCGAAAAAATGACCTATCCGCAGGTAATTCCTTACATTGACCGTATGGACTACATTTGTTCAATGAGCAACGAATTCCCTTATGTTATGGGTATCGAAAAGCTAATGGGAATTGAAGTACCTGAAAGAGTTGAGTATATCAGGGTAATTATGGCGGAACTCAATCGCATTGCAAACCACCAGATAGCGGTTGCCTCCTTCGGGGGCGATGCCGGTGCTTTGACACCCTTTCTGTACTTATTCCGTGACCGCGAAATGATACTTGCCATTTTCGAAAAAGCCTCAGGCGGTCGATTGCTTTATAATTATTTTTGGATTGGCGGATTAATGGCAGACGTTCATCCGACATTTAAGGAAGATGTACTTGAAATTGTTAAAACCGTCCGCGTTACTAACGCAGAAGTAACAGACCTTTTATTATATAATAAGATATTCGTGGAAAGAACGGCAAATGTAGGTATTCTTCCTGCAGACGTTGCGATTAACTACGGTTGCAGCGGTCCTGTTCTTCGCGGATCCGGAGTGAACTTCGATTTACGTAAGAATGAACCGTATTCAATATATAACAGATTTGATTTTGATGTTGTAGTAGGAAAAGGCGAAGTTGGAACTATAGGAGATTGCTGGGACAGAACCATTGTCAAAATGAGAGAAATGGAAGAAAGCT
>JBAYGQ010000192.1:0-5762 GCA_041666585.1 Bacteroidota bacterium | reverse complement strand
GTGAATAATAAAGCATATCCAATAATCAAGTATTAGTGTACTTAGTTGATTTCCCGATTTCGTGGGAATGACATTTATAAAGTTTTCTATACTTATTTACCAATACAATTTTTTTTAATTCTTTATTTCAATACCGCCGAAAATGACAAAGTAATTAATCCTGAGTACAGGTGCGATGATGTTTGCATCAAAATTTTGTACGGATTTGTTATCCATTCCGCCGAGAATCGGTGTGCCTACTACCTGAATTTTCATATCGGGAGGCACTTTAATTTCAATTCCTCCGAAAGCGCAGGTAAGCTCAAGCGATGCACCTTCCGGTGCAAGTGTAGCGCGACGCAGGTCTAATTCTAATCCTCCGAAAATTGTTGTGATATTACCGCCTTTGAATTCCTGAGAATCCACCTTGTGATTAGCTCCGCTGAATACAGTAAGATAGCTGATGTCGCTGTCTGTAATAGTTTGTTTTCTGAATCTTTTATTATGTTTGAACATAATGCCGAGACCTATAAAAATCAGGACAAGAGGCCAGAAAGCATTCCAGAAGCCGAAAGGCAGATAATCCATATTGCTCGCAATCAAAAGTAAACCGATTGCAACAAAGAACAATCCGCTTATAAAGGATTTTGTTGTTGAAACGATATGGCTTATTCCGATAACAACAAAAATTGCGGGCCACCATACTGAGATAACCCAGCCCAAATCCCACATACCAATCTGGTCAAGCAGGAAAACCGTACCGAAAATTACGAGTGCAATTCCAAGAAAATAACGTGCTTTCATATATCACCATACGTTTTTAATAAATCTCAATTTTATTCTGTGTATAAAACTACGAAAAAAGGATAAATTAGTTCCAAAAAATTTTAATGATAAAATTAGAATAATCGCAAAAACATGATTATTTTTGTTTTTTGTATAATAAGGTTATATAATTTTATTAACTGCCGCACTATACAAAAACTCTTGAATCTAAGGTTGAACAACATGCGGGCAGAACCGTCGAAATTAATTTATACAACAAATGAGGTCGCAATAGTGGAAGACAAAAGTCTGTATTTAGATAAAAGATTAGAATGCTTAGATAAAGGATTCGTCCGGCTTGTAGATTTTATGGGCGATGACGGTGCAATTGTACAGGCGGCAAGAGTTTCCTATGGTAAAGGGACAAAATCCGTACGGGAAGACCGAGAATTAATCCGTTATCTGATGAGGCACCGGCATACTTCACCATTCGAAATGGTAGAATTTAAATTTCACGTTAAACTTCCCATCTTTGTAGCACGGCAGTGGATACGGCACCGCACAGCTAATGTCAATGAATACAGCGGTCGCTATTCCGAAATGAAAGATGAATTTTATATACCCGAACTTGAGCAGATTCGCCCACAGAACAAGGTGAACAGACAAGGGAGAGCTTCAGACAAACTCCCGACTGAAAAAGCTATGGAAATAAATCAGATGTTTGAGCAGACGCAAAAATCTTTGTTCAAAGAATATAAAACTTTATTAGAACAGGATTTGGCAAGGGAACTTGCAAGAATCAACCTGCCGCTCTCTACTTACACAGAATGGTACTGGAAAATTGACCTGCACAATCTGCTCCATTTTCTACGTCTCAGAATTGATTTGCATGCACAGTATGAAATCCGCGAATATGCGGAAAGAATTATTGAACTTATTCGTCCTATTGTTCCTATGGTCATGGAGGCTTTCGAAGACTACACATTGAATGCACTGACATTATCGAAACAGGAATTAGATTATCTGAATTCATTAATCATTAAATCCAAAGTTAAAGATGATAAATTTGCAGACTTTGGTATTAAGGGTCTCGAGGCAATCGAGTTCAAAGAAAAATTGGAAAAATTTATTAAATAATTTTTATATAATCTCTGGAGAGTCTCATGTTTAAAAGTATATTAGTTTTATTAATCGCCGCACTTATAGCAATTCCGGCAAAGTCTCAGACTGCCGACGAAATCATACAAAAATCCCTGAAAGCTTCAGGTTATTCCCAAAATGCAAAAAGTATAAATACTCTTAAAATCACAGGCAAAATGACTATGATGGGTATGGAAATGACTTTTGTTATCAAAAACAAAAAACCTGCTAAAAACAAAATGGAAATGGAAATAATGGGTCAGACTATGGTACAGTGCATTAACGGAGATGACAGTTGGATGATTAATCCTATGTCCGGAAGTAACAAAGCCGAAAAATTACCCAAAGAACAAGTTGAAAAAGCCAAAAATCAAAATGATTTTCTTAATAACGCTTTAGATGATTATAAAGCAAAAGGAACTACAATAGATTATCTCGGCAAAGAAAATTTTGACGGCAAAGCTTGTTATAAACTGAAAGTTAAGACTAAAGACGGAGAAGAATCTTTGATGTACATAGACAGCCAGAATGATTTGGCTTATGCAATCAATAAAAAGATGAGTGCAATGGGTAAGGAAATGGAAATTACAATGTATTTTAAAGATTACAAAAAAGTAGGCGAAATTTTGATGGCTCATACAATTGATACCAAAGCAGACGGTCAGGACCAGATGCAGATGGTATGGGAAAAAGTAGAAGTTAATATTCCTATTCCCGATGAAGATTTTAATATGCCTGCTGAATAAATAATTAATAAATTCAACAATCGGATTCAACTGTTCTGATTGTTGAATTATACTTTTACCCGGAAAGTTTAAATTATATATATATCCGAAAGGCTTATATCAATGTTTATAAAATTAAAATTAATCCTTGTTCTTTCCATTTTCAGTTTTGTATCTCTTTATGCACAGACTGCCGATGAAATTATAAACAAAGCACTGCAGGCTCAGGGCAATGAGTATATGAAAAAATTCAAAACCCTGAAAATGCAAGGTAAAATCACCGGATTTGATAAGGACATTCCTTTTAAAATCTATTACAAGTTTCCTAAGTCTGTACGCTCCGAAATGACAATGGATAAGAAAACTATGATACAGGCTTTCGACGGGAAAGAAGGTTGGTATATAGCACCTGACCAGACAAAAGCCCAGAAGATGCCTGCCGACCAGTTAGAACAGTTAAAACAGCAGGCTAATGTTCTCGAAAGCCCATTTACAGATTACAAGAAAAAAGGTATAACTGTTACACTAAAAGGAAAAAAGAAAGTTGACGGGAAGGATGCTTATCAATTGAAATTAACCCAAAAGGGGCAGAAGCAGACAATGTATGTTTTTATTGATGCAAAAACTTATATCTTTTTCAAAACTCAGATAGAAGGCAAAAAGGACGGTAAAAAATTAGTATTCGAAACTTTTATGAAAAATCATAAAAATATAAGCGGAGCCATGATACCGCATCTCGTAGAAAACAAAGCTAACGGAAAGTTAGTCAGCAAAATGATTCTCGATTATGTGGAAGCTAATGCTAAGCTTGATGATTCTATGTTTAAAATGCCAAAATAATTTGATTCCGCTGCTATACAGAACAATCCTGCCATTCCCGCGGAAGCGGGAGTCCGTCTTCGGTTGTTATTCTGAACGCAGTGAAGAATCCATTGTCAATCTGATTGAAGCCAATTATTTTTTAAATTAGAATAAAAATTCGATAAGGTGAACACATGAAAGTAGAAGTTGTAATGCCGAAAATGGGTGAATCCCTTACTGAGGGTACTATTTTAAAATGGCACAAAAAAGTCGGCGATAAAATTGAACGCGACGAAACTTTGCTCGAAATTTCCACAGACAAGGTTGATACCGAAGTCCCTTCACCTGCTTCCGGTATTGTAGTCCAATTGCTGGGGAACGAAAATGATACGATTGAAGTAAATAAAACGATAGCTATAATTGAAACAGATGTCGCTAATGCAGAAATAAAACCGGAACCTGCTCCTGTTAAGATTGTTGCTCCACAGAAACCAGCGGCTCCGGCTCAAACTCAGGCTACTGTGCCTGCACCTTCTCCTGCACCTGCTCAGGCAAAAGCAATTGTCAGTTCCGGAAATCTCACTGATATTGTAATGCCGAAAATGGGAGAATCCCTTACAGAAGGTACTATTTTAAAATGGCACAAAAAAGCGGGTGATAAAATTGAGAGAGATGAAACTCTGTTAGAAATCTCCACAGACAAGGTTGATACCGAAGTTCCGAGCCCCGTTGACGGAATTGTTGCTGAAATTTTATATGAAGAAAATATAACTGTAGAAGTCGGCACTACTATAGCACGTATCTCTACTTCAGGAGATGTTAAGGTTAGTACTCCTTCTCCGATTGTGGAACTTAAAGAAGCAGAACCTGCATCTGTTGCTCAATCAGCTACAGTTGTTCCAGTTCAAACCGAAGAATTGAAAAGAACAAGCGGCAAAAAGTTCTTCTCTCCTGTTGTACGCGAAATCGCAAAAGCAGAGAATATCTCAGCCGCTGAACTTGATTCTCTTACAGGCTCCGGCATTGACGGAAGAATTTCTAAGAAAGATATTCTGAACTATATCGAAGCAAAAAAATCAGGACATACAACACAAATCATCAGCAAAACGGCTTCAGCACCCGTTGTGTTAGGTCAGGACGATGAAGTGATTCAGATGGACAGAGTAAGGCAACTGATTTCAGAGCACATGATATACTCCAAGAAAACTTCAGCCCATGTTACTAGCGTAGCCGAGGCGGATGTATCCGGTATTGTTAAATACAGAGCTAAATTCAAAGATGATTTTGAAAAACGCGAAGGCTATAAATTAACCTATACTCCGTTTTTTGCTAAGGCTATTATTGACGCAGTTAAGCTTCATCCTTTGGTTAATGTAAGTGTGGAAGGTAAAACAATTATCAAGCACAATCGCATCAATCTCGGCATTGCTACTGCCCTTGATAATGGCAACCTGATTGTTCCCGTCGTTAAGAATTCTGACACTCTAAGTATTTCCGGTTTGTCGCAGGCAATTTTCGATCTTTCCACAAGAGCAAGAACTAAAAAGCTCAATCCCGATGAAATCAAGGACGGCACCATATCCCTTACAAATGTCGGTACCTTCGGCACTCTGTTCGGCACACCGATAATTAACCAGCCTCAATGTGCTATTATAGGTGTCGGTGCAATTAAGAAAAGACCGGTAGTTACCGATATGAACGGTGAATCGGTTATTGTAATCCGCGACATGATTTATGTTTCGATTACCTACGACCACCGCGTAATTGACGGTATGCTGGCAGGCAAGTGCCTTTTCGACATAGTAAAAAGCCTTGAATCAATGAACGAAGAAACTTTGAATATGTAAAATATTTTTATTTTCAAAGTTTTTGCTTTTCTCTTTCGATTAAGAATAGCTAAATATCTTGATTCGTATCTATTAAAGAAAAATTCCTTACAAAACTTAGAAAACGTCTTTTTGTTTATTGAGCAAATCATCTAAATCCTCCCGTTCGCGGATAAGGTAGTCCTTACCTTCGTGAATCAGTACTTCTGCGGGACGGAAGCGAGAATTATAATTGGAAGCCATTTGGTAGCAGTAAGCTCCGGCATTGCGGAAACAGAGAATATCTCCTTCGGCTATCTCAGAAATTTTCCTGTTCCAGCCGAATGTATCGGTTTCGCAGATATATCCTACAACTGTATAAAAGCGTGGTCTGCCCTGCGGTTTGCTTATATTTATTATCTGATGGTAAGAATCGTAAAGCATGGGACGGATTAAATGATTGAATCCCGAATCAACTCCTGCAAACACCGTAGAAGTAGTCTGTTTCACGACATTAACTCTTACAAAGAAAAATCCGGCTTCGCTT
>JBAYGQ010000191.1:0-5772 GCA_041666585.1 Bacteroidota bacterium | reverse complement strand
TGCACCGTCGCAGTGCATTAATATTTTATGTTTGTCTGCAATTTCTCTGACTCTTTTAATGTAATCCAAATCTATAATTGTACCGCCGTGCCTGTTGTGAGTATTTTCGATACAGATAAGTGAGGTTTGCGGAAAATGTACATCGTTGCCTCTGATTGCATTTTCAATTTCAGCTTCGGGTATCATTCCTTTTTCTGTTTTTATTCCGCGTAACTGCACACCGGAAATCATAGCAGGCGCCCCCGCTTCATACTGAAAAATATGTGAATCGAAATCGCAGATTATTTCATCACCGGGTTTGGTGAGAATACCTATTGAAATCTGGTTTCCCATAGTTCCTGATGGTACAAATAATGCGGCTTCTTTGCCTAATATACCGGCTATGTTTTCTTCTAACTCAACTACTGTAGGGTCGTCCCCGAGTACGTCATCCCCTACAATAGCCTTTGCAATGGCATTTCTCATTCCTTTTGTGGGTTGTGTTACAGTGTCGCTTCGCAGGTCAATCATCTTTTCCTCAAAATAAATAATGGTTATAAGCGTAATTTTTATTGTTCAGTTTGCAAATTAAATTATAATTTACTTACTTATAAATTTTTTTTTAATTCTATATGGTCTCTGATATGAAAAAAACACTTTTATTTCTATTAATATTAATTACTTCAATACCTTTATTTGCTCAGACACAGGAAGAGTTTATGAAGGCAAATACTTTCGGAAAGCAGGCAGTAACCCTGATTGACGAAGGTAAATTTGATAAAGCTATTGAATTATTGGATTCAGCGGCAAAATGGAATCCCAGCAGAGTAGAATATCCTTACGAAAAGGCATTAGCCTATTTTTATAAAAATGAATTTTCTACCGCTTATGAGATTTTGGATTCTTTAACAAAGAATAACAGAATTAATGCAATGATTTATGTATTAAAAAGCAACTGCCTGACTTCTATGAATAAAAGGGACGAAGCAGCTAAATTATTACAGGAAGGTCTCGTGAAATTTAAAAAGTCCGGTAAGATTTATGCTGAACTTGGCTTGCTGCAATTCGAAGCAAAGAAAGATAATCTTGCGATTTCAGAATGGGAAAAAGGTGTCTCTGTCGCATCCGATTATCCGAATAATTATTATTATCTCTCGAAAATATTTTCGATGAATTATTTCTTTGTCTGGTCTCTGATTGACGGTGAGATATACATTTTGCTTTCCGAAAACGAAACTAAAGTCAAGGAAATAAGTAAAATTATGTATAATGTATTTAACCGCTCTCTGTTTTTTAAAGAAGAGAAAAGCAAGGTTCCTCAGATAAAATTCACATTGAAAGGAATTAAAACCGATAAGCCGAAAGCCGCAAAAGACCTGCCTTTTGAAATGGCTTATGAATCGGTTATGCAAAAAGTAGCACCTTTTTATATTAAAGATGAAAAGGGAAATATCAGTATCGCTAAAATTTCAAAAATCCGTGAAGAATTTATCCTCGAATGGTACAGACAAAACTTAAATGAAAAATTTACAAATTTACTTTTTGATTGGAACAGAAAATTAATCGGCAGAGGATATTTCGAAGCTTATAATTATCTGCTGTTCAAAGAAGGAAATATCGAAGAATACAACGAATGGTACAAAAAGAATAAAGATAAATCTGATGAATTTATGAACTGGTTGATAGATAATCCTGTGATTTTTGATGAAACCAAAAATGTACAAAGAATGAATCTGGAATAAAATGTCGGAATTTGAATTAGTTTCAACATATTCACCCGCAGGGGACCAACCCAGAGCTATACAAGAGCTTACAGAAGGAATTTTACGCGGTGATAAATTCCAGACTTTGCTCGGTGTAACAGGTTCCGGAAAAACTTTTACTATTTCAAATGTCATTCAGCAGGTACAAAAACCTACTCTTGTAATTTCACCGAATAAAACTCTTGCGGCACAACTTTACAGTGAATTCAAAGGTTTTTTTCCTAACAATGCAGTCGAATATTTCATTTCATATTATGATTACTATCAACCGGAAGCCTACATTCCGTCAACTGATACATATATCGAAAAAGATTTTTCAATCAATGATGAAATTGACAGACTGCGTCTGAAAGCGACAAGCAGTCTGGTTGAAAACAGACGCGATATAGTTGTTGTTGCGTCCGTAAGCTGTATTTACAGTATAGGGAAGAAGGGAGATTTTCTTGCAAGTTTGTTTCCGGTTAAAGTAGGTCAGAAGATTTCAAGGCAGGAAATTTTGTATAAGCTTTCTGCACTTCACTTTTCACGAAATGATTTTGAGTTCACACGCGGTACTTTCAGAGTACGTGGAGACGTGATAGACATCATTCCTGCTTATGAAATTCAATCTGGCATACGAATAGAGATGTTCGGCGATGAAATCGAAAAAATAAGCTTTATTCACGCCATAAGCGGTAAACATCAGCAGAGTCTTGATTCTATTGTGATTTTTCCCGCTAAACTTTTGTAACAGATGAAAACATGATGAAGTCGGCAATGACTGCAATACGTGATGAGCTATACGAAAGACTGAAAGTGCTTCGTTCAGAAGCGAAATTAATCGAAGCTCAGAGACTCGAACAGAGAACAATTTATGATTTGGAGATGATGAAAGAAGTAGGTTACTGCTCCGGTATAGAAAATTATTCGATGCATCTTTCAAGGCGTGAATTCGGCGAAAGACCTGAGTGTTTGATGGATTATTTTCAGGATGATTTTCTGTTAGTGATTGACGAAAGCCACGTAACGGTGCCGCAATTGAGAGCTATGTATGCAGGAGATAAGCAGAGGAAAAGCACTTTAGTCGAGCATGGTTTTCGCTTGCCTTCAGCACTTGAGAATAGACCTCTTAGATTCGACGAATTGGAGGGTATGCTGAATCAAGCGATTTTCGTCAGTGCTACTCCTGGTCCTTATGAATTTGAAAAATGCGAAGGTGTTGTTGTTGAACAGGTGATTCGTCCCACAGGATTATTAGACCCTGAAATCAGCGTCAGACCTGTCAAAAATCAGATTGACGATTTGATTCATGAAATAAGAAAAAGAGTTGAGAAAAAAGAACGAGTGCTTGTTACTACATTGACAAAACGTATGTCCGAAGATTTGTCGGAATATCTGCAAAATTTGCAGTTGAAAGTGGCATTTATTCATTCTGATGTTGTTACTCTCGAAAGAGTGGATATTATCAGAAATCTGCGTGTGGGAACTTTTGATGTGCTGGTAGGAGTAAACTTATTACGTGAAGGTTTGGATTTGCCTGAAGTCTCACTTGTTGCTATTCTCGATGCGGATAAAGAAGGATTTCTGCGTTCCGAGAGGTCTCTTCTTCAGATAGCAGGCAGAACCGCAAGAAATGCTGAAGGACTTGTAATATTGTACGGAGACAGAATTACGAAATCCATGCAGAATTTAATTGACGAAACAAACCGAAGGCGTGCCTTGCAGGTAGCATACAATACAGAGCATAACATAAATCCGCAGACAGTGTATAAATCGCTTGAAGAAATTCTGAGTTCAACATCGGTTGCGGATATACAGCACGACAGATTGCAGAGAATTGAAGATGCGGAATCAAGAAAAATCAGAAAAGTGGCTGAGCCTCTTGCAGGTTATCTTACTCCCGACCAGCGTGTAGAATTGGTAGAACAACTTTTTACGGAAATGAAGAAAGCCGCACGTGACCTTGATTTTGAACGTGCCGCTGAACTTAGGGATGAGATTCGAAAAGTCGAAGCTATTCCCGATAAGCCTGTAAAGAAGAAGAAAGTGAAAAATGAAAAATGAATATGAAAATGTATAGCTATTCATTCCCCCTTATCAAAGGGGGTAGGGGGTTGTTTCTTACTGAGGACAAGTGTAAGAAGTGAAAAACGAAAAATGAAGAGAGTAAAATGAATATGAAAAATAAATTACTGATTTCAATCCTTTTCTTCATTGTGTTATTTACATCCTGCAATGAAGGATTGGCTCCTGCAGGACCTGTACCAAAGTCTTATCTTAAAGGACTGATTACTTATGTTGGGGGTAAAGATAAATGGACAAAGGATTCTGTTTATGCTATAAGAGTTGCCGCATTCAAAAATTATCCTTTTCTCGATACAAATAATATTATGCTGGAAATACTCAGCGGGCAGGCTTATTTTACCCTGGAACCGCTTCCGAAACGGGTAGATACTGCGGGTTTTTCTTTGGAAATTCCCGATTCTCCGCGCGAAATTAAATATATCGGGGTTGCGATGCAGTATGATTCGTCTCTGTTTTCACAACGTGTAATCGGAATTTATACTGAAACCGGAGACAGAACTAAGCCTTCAGCCATTTTTATTGAAAAAGGGAAATCGGCATTTGTAAATATAATTGTTAATTGGGACAGTCTGCCGCCGCAACCGATTAAATAATTACTAATGACTAATTAATTATTACGAATTAAATTTATTAAAAAATGAAAATTTATCTCTACATAATTATGATTTTGGTACTTGCAAACATCCCATTGGATGCGGCTTCAAAGTGTTCCGTTAACGGTAAAATTATTGATTTTAAAACAAATGAACCGATTACAGGTGCAACAATCAGGTTGGAGAAAACTCCATTCGGTGCAATTTCTAAAAGTAACGGGGAATTTTTGATTCAAAATATACCTGCAGGTAACTACAATCTGATTATTTCTTTTATAGGATACGAAATATCTGAGCAAAAAGTAAACTTGAAAGCCGGAGAAAACCTGACTGTTAATGTGTCAATAAAGAGCCAGCCTCTAAGAACAGAAGAAATTGTTGTTTCTGCGAACAAGAGAATTCAGGCTGTTCAGGATGTTCCTGTTACTACTTCTGTAATTGATTCCCGCTCCCTTCAGGAAAGAAATATTGTTAAAGCAGACGAAGCCCTGCAATATATTTCAGGTGTTAATCTTATCGGCGACCAGGTGAGTATTCGAGGTTCTTCGGGATTTGCTTACGGTGTCGGTTCCAGAGTAGCATTTTTAATTGACGGTATGCCCGTTCTATCGGGTGACCAAGGGGATATTAAATTCGATGCGCTTCCGATTTTTAATATTGAAAGAATCGAAATTGTTAAAGGTGCAGGTTCTGCTCTATACGGCACAGGTGCATTGGGCGGTGTTATAAATTTAATCACTAAAGAGCCGTTGGAGCAGGCTGAATATAAAATCAGAACCTTCGCCGGTATTTACACTAAGCCCACTTACAAAGAGTGGCAGTATCGGGATAATCTCTCGTCTTTTGCGGGATTCGATGCAGGGTTTTCGCAGAAAACAGGTAATCTCGGAATCACTTTATCAGGGGGAACCAAGCGTGATGAAAGCTACACTTTATTCAATGATTCTTTTAGATGGAATTTATTTTCAAAGCTAAAGTATAATTTTTCCAATTCTTTTTCTCTTTCTATGCTCGGCTCCTTCGCTACCGAAGATAAGGCAGAATGGGTTTACTGGAACAGCCTCGACAGCGCAACGCGTCCGCCGACGGGAACGGATTTGAATACAAGGATTAATTCTTCGAAGCTGACTCTGAATGCCGATTTTCAGTATATTTTTGATAACGGGGATTTTCTTGATTATAAATCAGGTTGGTATAGTACAGACTTTAAAAATAATCTGAAAACCGACAACGCAGAATACCGTGCTTCAAAGGCAAATTCTATTTATAATGAAATTACACTTAACAACCGGCTCGGCGAAAAGTTTTTGCTGACCTATGGTTTGAATCATTCACTGAATACAGTAGATGCAAGTATTTACGGAAAAAAAGAC
>JBAYGQ010000190.1:0-5788 GCA_041666585.1 Bacteroidota bacterium | reverse complement strand
GACCGAGCCTGCTGAAAACGAGCCGGCTTTCTGCGCACAGGAGTATTTTCTGGAAGAAACTAAAAGAATAAATAAACTAGCTAAGAGAAAATTTTCGAGTTAAAAGAAAATAAAAAATTTGCAATATCATTATTTATTTTCTTATTGAAATAATTTGCATATTCAAATAAAATAAAAGAGCTTTTTTTCCGGTAAGTAAACCAAAATCAGATGATTTGTGAATATTTGTAATGATATAATTTTTAATCATAATTATCATTCTAATAATCGTAGATTTTGGCAAGTTATAACCTATATTTTTCCATTCCATAATTCATTAAAGAAATGTATTATTCTTTTATATTTTTGGGGAAAATCCCAAGTTATTATAATCCTGTTATTATTATAATATCTATTTAACTAATCCCAAAGCTCCAAAAATGAAATAACCAATAATAATACCAATTAATAGACATAAAATATAAATGATGACAGTAATTATTAATGAAATTACATTTGCTAGTAAAGCATTAGTTTTCGGATTTTCGACCATCTTTATATTCTTCCATTCTTTCGAAATAGCATTGAAAAGAATTTTAATTCGCCAAAAGATTGCCATAGAATATTCGCTAATAAGTGAACAAAAGTTTTCCAGTTTAACTTAATATTTATTTATAACTCATTTGAAATATATTAAACTCGAACTAATATTTTAACGAGCACGAATCATACAACCAGATTGGAATTGGACTTGTTTGTTCAAATTCAAGCCATCCGCCCGGTAATAGAGACATATCTTCCTCATTTTTTACTTTATTAAATAAATATTTTAAGGTCGATATATATTGAAATTTTTTTTTATGTATAATGTAGAATTTTTTAATAATTGAGACAATTAAATTTAAATATAATATTATTAGTTTCCAAATATTATTTTTTATTATAGCTTATTATTTTTTTGTATCACCTATCTTTTGACACTCAGTTTTATTACTAAGCGAAAAATTTATATTTTTGTAAAATCATTATCTTCTGAAACCGTAATTATTGGTAGCGGTTTTAGCGGTTTTATTAAATGCAGAGTCCACGTAGAATCAGATGAAAGATAAGGCAAAGACAATATTACGGATTGTTGTATCGGTTGTTTTAATCGCCGCTTCCGGCTATTATGCGCTTAAAGATGTAAACTTTTCCGAGCTGATGCGTATAGTTTCAAATGTGAGTTACTTCTGGATTTTCGCATCGGTACCTGTCATTCTTCTCTCTCACTGGGTTAGGGCAATGCGCTGGAAAACAATGCTTGAACCTGCCCTTAAAAAGAAATCCGCTTCCACCTGGAATTTGTTTTCAGCCGTAATGATAGGCTATGCGGGTAACTGCGTCTTACCCCGCGGAGGCGAATTTATACGTCCTTTCGTTTACAGCCGCAGGGAAAAAGTATCTTTCTCTACTTCATTTGCCACTATCATAGTTGAAAGATTTATTGATTTAATTACAATGATTTTTTTGTTCGGAGTAATTTTTCTTTTCCTTAGTCATAAAATTTTAAAAGCTCTCCCGGACATCGAACCTCATAAAATAATTGTACCGACAGTTATTGTTCTGGGTGTAATGATTGTCAGCTTCTATCCGCCAGTATTCAGGTTTATGATTAGATTATTCATAAAACCTTTTTCACTTAAATTATTTGATAAATTAAGCCAGCTTTTTGAGAAATTTCTCAAAGGATTTGCGATAATAAAGACACCTTCGCAGTATTTCCGGGTTACAGTCGAATCCTTAGTTATCTGGTTTCTTTATACAATCCCGCTTTATTTTATGTTTTTTTCTTTTGATTTTCACTTAAGCTACAGTCTTAATTTCTCCGATGCGCTTATTTTAATAATCGTTGCAGGAGTGAGTGCCACAATTGCTCCGACACCCGGTGCAATAGGAATTCAGCACGTGATGATGCAGGTAGCAATGGTTAATATTTATGGCATTTCAAAAGAAGCCGCCCTTGCGTATGCTACTGTTACACACGCTGTCAATTACTTTATTCAGTTAAGTGTAGGCGGTGTATTTTTTATGCGTGAAAATATAAAAGGGATACCAAGCAAAGTTGATTATACATCCGAATTAAATACCGAATCTGCTCCTTAAAGCTAAATTAATATCTAAAAATGTATACAGTCCAATTAAAAAGAAACCACGAACGACGAATCCTGAGCGGTCATCTCTGGGTGTTCAGCAATGAATTGCAGGAAGTACCCGATTATCCGGCAGGTGAGATTGTCGAAGTTAAAAATTATTCAGGCAGGTCTTATGGATTAGGCTTTTACAATCCGCACAGTTTGATAGCTGTCCGAATGTTGGAAACAGATACTGTTTTCGATGGAAAGAAGTTAGAAGGCAGGATTCGAATGGCTCTGGAGTATAGAATGAAAATCGGCAGAGATACCGGTTCAATGCGTCTTGTTTACGGCGAGTCGGATTTTCTTCCGGGTTTGATAATTGATAAATTCGGTGATTATTTTTCTCTGCAAATCCTTTCCGCAGGGATGGAAAATTTTATTCATGAAATAGTTAATTCAATAAAAAAAATCTTTCCTGATGTTAAAGCTATTGTTGAAAAGAATGATTCCCACTGGAGAAAAATTGAAAATCTGGAATTAAGAGAATCCGTTCTTTTCGGCGATTTACCTGATGAAATTGAGTTTAAAGAAAATAACATTAAGTACAAAATTTCTCTGCTGTCAGGACAAAAGACAGGATACTACTTAGACCAATCGGATAACAGAAAATTTACAGGTAGTATATCAAAGGGATTGTCTGTACTGGATTGCTATTGCAATCAGGGGGGATTTGCCTTGAATGCGGCACTTGGCGGTGCAGTTGAAGTATTAGGAATTGATGCTTCGGAAGATGCAATCTTAAAAGCAAAAGCTAATGCAGAATTAAATAAATTGACAAATATCAAATTCGAAAAAGCTGATGTGCCTGAGTTTTTGGAAAAACAGATTTCTGAAAATATCAAATGGGATATGATAATCCTTGACCCTCCGGCTTTTACAAAATCGAAAAAGAATGTTTCAACAGCAAAAGCGGGATATGCAAAAATCAACAGACTTGCTATGAAATCTCTGAATGAGGGCGGTTTCTTAGTCAGTTCCAGTTGCTCCGGACACATAACAGAAGATACTTTTTATGATATAATTGCAAATGAAGCGGGTAAGCTGAACCAACATCTGCGTCTGGTTTTCAGAGGCGGTCAGGCGAGCGACCATCCTATATTATCGGCAATGCCCGAAACAAAATACCTGAAGTTCTTTGTGTTTCAGGTGCTGTGAAATTTTAAAACTCAGTCCTTCGAAAAACTTTAAATAATTATGAATTATGAATTATTTTTTTTAATATTTTTTCAATTTTCTTTTTTTTAATTTTGAAGCAAATTTATTAGGTTTGGAATCCGAGAAATCATATTAAGTACGCATTTCTTCTTCTTTGAGTTGTTTCTTGGATGAATTCTTCATATTTTTTTCTTATAAATCAAAATAAAATCCTGCATTCAATGTTAAAAAGATTTCATAGTAAGTAAGCTCATCAACTAAATTGAAAATTGTAGAAATTTCCAAATGACTGTTTTTAAAATCCCATAAAATTATTCCACCTCCAATATTTATTCCGGTATTAATTGAAGGTGATCTTACAATATTTTGAGGTTCTACAGTTACAAATGTTAGGTCATTACCCCATTCACTTCTATACCATCCAAATCCTAATTGAAGAGAAAACATCCTGTTTCTACCAAAACTATACTTTAAAAAAGAAGAAAAACAATAAACATCACCGTTACTATTTGCAGATGAATCTATATGATTGTAAGATATGAAGGCTCCTAAAGAAAAACCAAATTTTTGGGGAACAGAAAATGACAAACCAATATTGTAACTTGGTTCTAAATTAATATCCTTATGTCCGATTGGAGCCAAGAAACCACCGAATACACCGATGTTCGAACTGGGTTCATTTTCTTTAATTTTAGCATTGACAGGAAGAGTAAAAGATAAAATAAGGAGTACGAACAACAGCTTGAGTCTCATAATAAACTCGGTAATTATTCAACTTTTATTTGATATAAATTTATATTATTTATCAAAAGTTAGTACTAACTTATTATTTATATTACTGATTTCCAAATTATTTTTATAGTATCACTCCATCTCTGTTTTTCTTCAATAATTTTGTGCAGTTTAGCATAAAATACCGTGCATTTTCGTATTTTTGCTTTTTCTGTTTGTATGAAACAGAGATTTAATATAATTGAATCATTAATAGCGGATGTTAAAGATATGTCGTATGATTTTAGATTCAAACCGTTCGAAGAAATGACGCAAGCCGATTACGCTGAAATCGGATTTATGTCCGGATTGGAGATACATCAGCAGTTACTTACACAAAAGAAATTGTTTTGCCGTTGCCCTGCAGGAAAATATACGAAACAGCATCATGCCGAAATATTAAGGCACATGAGACCTACTCTTTCCGAGTTGGGTGAATATGACGGTACTGCACTTATGGAATTCAAAACAAAAAAAGATATTATTTATCAGATTCACTATGATACTGTCTGTACCTACGAAATGGACGATACACCTCCTTTCGAAATAAACGACCAGGCATTGGATATTGCAATCGAGGTTGGATTGCTTCTAAATTCAAGTATTGTTGACGAACTGCACATTGCAAGAAAACAGTATTTGGACGGCAGTATCCCGACAGGATTCCAGAGAACCGCAATCGTGTCAGTCGGCGGCTCAATCCCGTATAAAGACCGTAAAATAGGAATTATCCAGATGTCAATTGAGGAGGATTCCTGCAGAGAGACAAGCGATATAGGTCATACACGTATTTATAATACAGACAGACTCGGAATGCCTCTGATTGAAACTGTAACCCAACCTGATATGAAAACCCCGTTCGAAGTTGCGGAAGTCAATAATCTTTTGCGAAGGCTTGTGAGAAGCACAGGAAAGATGAGAACAGGTATCGGTGCCGGAAGGGAAGACGTTAACGTCAGTGTCCGAGGCGGAACCAGAATTGAAATTAAAGGTGTAGCCAAGATAAAAAATATCCCTTTACTTACTTATAACGAAGCTATGAGGCAGTGGAATCTTCTCCGTTTGCGTGAAGAATTACATAAGAAAGGTATAACCCCCGAAACATTTTCAGCTAAAGTTGATGTAGTTACAAAGCAATTACAGAAAACATCGTATTTACCAATCAGCAAAGCAATAGAAGAAGGCAAAATTATTAAATGTGTTACATTGCGTGGATTCAAAGGCTTACTAAGCTGGCAAACTCAGACAGACACTTATTTTGCAAAAGAAATTTCTGATAGAGTTCGAGTAATTGCCTGCCTTACAACACTACCGAATATAACCCATTCGGACAGCAAAGACAATACCATTTCAACCAGCGAAGGACAGAAAATCAGAAAAGCAGTCGGTGCGGGAGATGATGACGCAATTGTAATAGTATGGGGAAATGAGCAGGATTCTGACACTGCCGCAAAAGAGATTATCATCAGGGCTAAAGAAGCAACAATAGGAATTCCATCGGAAACAAGACAGGCATTCTTCGACGGTACAAACGGATTTGAGAGAATTCTTCCCGGTGCTGACAGAATGTATCCCGATACGGATTTGCCTCCAAAGAAAATCACTGATGAAAGAATTGCAGAAATAAGGGGACAGCTTCCCGCTCCTATCTGGGAAAATGAAAAATGGTACCGGGAGCTTGGTTTACCCGGAGATATTATCAAACCGCT
>JBAYGQ010000189.1:0-5823 GCA_041666585.1 Bacteroidota bacterium | reverse complement strand
GCGATAATTGAGAAAAATTTATCTTTTGTTGCATTGGCATCAGAAAGTCGTTCTTCTTTTAATTCAAGTTCACTAATCATTCTCTCAAGAGTGTAGTGTTGCTTTGTAATTTGATCGTTTTTCTCATTTAGTGTAATATTAGCTTTTTTATTACTTCTGTATCTATTATATATAACACCCGATAGAATCAGTATTAATCCTATAACAAGAAAGAAATATGTCCTCTGCATTTCATTAGCCTGACGCAAAAGGTTGTTTTCCTGTTGTTTGGATTCACTTTGATAACGTACAGACATTTCAGCAAATTTTTGATTTGTTTCAATATTAATCATAGTGTCTTTAATATCTGTATATAGTTTATGGTATTCCAGCGACTTTTTGAATTGTCCCGTAGAAGCATAAACATCATGTAAAAGGTAATAGGCTTCGGCAATTAATTTAGTCTGCTTTTCGTTTTCAGCTATGCTCAGAGCTTTATTCAAATATTTCAAAGCCTGATTGGTATTTCCGAGTTTCAAATAAATTTCCGCTACACTTGTCAAAGGATAGAAATAATTGCTAAAATCTCCCAATTTTTCTTTTATTTCAAGAGATTGTAAACAATATGTTAATGCTTTCTGATTATCCCCGAGATTTTTGTAAACCAAGCCGATATTATTTAACAAAATTGCAATCCCGCTGTTAGTTTCACGTTTTTCTGCAATGTGTAAAGAATTTTTATAAAACATCAGAGCTTTTTGATAGTTTTTAGATTCATAATACACATTTCCTAAAGCGGTATAAACTCTTGCCGTACTCATTTCGTCTTTTTTTCTGACAGCAATTTCCATAGCCATTATATTATATCTTTCTGCTTCTTGATAATTTCGCTTTGCCAGAAAGATTTTTCCTATATTCAACAGAACATTTTCATCGTCGAATTTTTCATTTGATTTTTTAATAATTTCTATTTGATTAAGGAAATTATCAAGAGCTTCGTTATACTTACCGATTTGGTAATAAATATTGCCGATTGCATTGTATGCTTTTATCGTACCTGCATTATCTTTTGCATCCTGATACATTTTCAGAATACGCTCGTTGCTTTCAATAGCTTTATCGTAATCACCCTGTCTTATGTGTACAAGTGCTATGTTGCTTAAGGATTTTGCAATTTCTTCTTTTTCACCCGACTTGAGCCTTAGCTGGAGAGACCTTTCATAGTAATCAAGAGCTGAATTGTAGTTTTTGAGTGTGAAACTTAATACACCCATAAGGTTCAGAATTTTTGATTGTTCGGTTTTATAACCGGTTTTTTCAGCGAGAGCAAAAGCCTGTTCGTAATATCTGGACGCCATGTCGTAATTTCTCATGTAAAAATACGATTTTCCGATGTTGGCAAGCGAAATAATTTCACCGTTTTTGTAATTGTATTTTCTTGATTCGAACAATGCTTTCTGAGCAAAGTCAAGAGATTGGTCAGGCTTTTTTTCGAATGAATTTTTAGCTGAATTATTATAGTTATTAATTCGGGCAACTATTTTTTCTCCGTTAATACTATCGGGAAAATCGTTGCTGGAGTTAGTTGTAATCAGTATTATTACGGGTAATGACAGGAGTATCAGACAGAAAACAATCCAACTGATAATTTTTAAATATTTTTTCTGAATTATTTGTTTTTGATTTTTCATTGCAATACATTTGATTAATTTTCGCCATTTTATTATACATTGGCGGTTAATTTTGACCTAATTCATATTCTATCAATTATCATACCAGAACAGATAAAATTGATAAGCCTGTTGGAGCAAACCAGCAACTAATTTAATTGCAAGAACTTATATAATTTCAATATTACTTTTTCCACCATAGTTTTTTTTTTGGCACAGATGTTGAAAACATATAATGAAAGTGATTGAAATGTTCATCTGATTTTTTAAAAAAGATATTCATAATAAAAGGGAGAGGATTTCCCAAATATACTAAAAGAAAATCGGGAATTAGAATCAGGTTTTAAAAAAAACAAAAGAAAAATACAAATGGAAAATACTAACATTCATTTTCCTTATGACTTTAAAGAATTAATTTCTGCAGTATTTTAGATTTACGATACAAAAATATGCAGAAACTTGTACTGGACTAAATATAATATACTTAATACACTTTAATTTTTATTCATAATTAGATAAGAGGATTATCATGGAAATCTTATTAGCAATTTTGTTGTACTTAGGTTTATTAATGCCGGGAACGCAATACACACAAGCAGATATCGATATTATTCTGCAAAACAATCAGACTCAAGTTCAGCAGGTTCAGAATAGTCCTGAACTTTTGAATCAAATTGATCAGACAACAACCGATGCAGCAAAGAAAATAATTGAAGAATGGCCGGATCCACCTCCGCAGCCGATTCTTGACTAATTGTTATTTGAAGATTATTTTTGAATCTATTGTCGGGACTGTGCTTTTATAGCAACAGTCCCTGCAATGTTTAAGTTCAACTTATATTGTGAGGATATTATGCCTATTTTATTATCATTAGTTTTACTGTTTGCATTCAATGCAAGTATAGCAGTATCAGATACAAAAGTAGAAACGAAATACGAATCTGCTAAATATACTAATTATTTAAATATGAAAGTTTTTGAGACTCCGCCGAGTTTCCTGAAAGATGCCAAATCTAATTTAAAAAGGAACACTGCGGAAGACTGGGAAACTCCTGAGCAACAGCCTGAATTAGATTAAAGCTTAGGTTCTCATTTAAGTAGTTATAAATAATATTTCTTTCCCAAAGAAGAGAATAGTATTTTTTCTTCTTTGGGTTGCTTTTATTATTTGAACCTTCCAAAATAATATTTTTTATTTCTTCAAAAAAATCCAATTACTTATTTATTTATTTTCTGATTACAGAATAATTTGAATAACATTTATTCTACCCCAAAAAGAGTATCAGGAAAATACAATCATTTCATTTGTTTTCATTATTAAAAAAAATTTGTATTTTGTAAAGTTTGATTTTGAAATTTTTCTCCTATTTATTACGGAGTGAATTATTTATGTTATTCTGGGAGATTCGGGAAGATGCCTAATATAGTAATAGATAATAAAAAAATAGAAGCTGCTTCAGGTAAAACCATAATCGAAGTTGCATTAGAACACGGAATTCCGGTTACACATTTTTGCTGGCATCCGGAATTGTCAGTATCGGGTAACTGTAGAATGTGCTTAGTTGAAGTAGGCATTCCAAAACGCAATTCCGACGGTTCTCCGTCTTTAGACAATTTGGGCGATCCTGTTATCAATTATTTCCCAAAACTCCAGATTGCATGTGCTACACCTATATCTGAAGGGATGCATGTTCGCACAAATTCTGAAAATGTTGTGCACGCTCAGGAAGCAGTGATGGAGTTTTTGCTTATTAACCATCCTCTCGACTGTCCTATATGTGATGAAGCGGGGCAGTGCAAATTGCAGGAATACGCTTATGAACATTCTAGTTGTAATAGCAGATTTGTTGAAGAAAAGAATCACGGTCCTAAACGTGTTTCCTGGGGACCGAATGTTATGTTTGATTCTGAACGTTGTATCACCTGTTCACGCTGTATTCGCTTTGCAAATGAAATTGCTAAACAGGATGTACTTACCTTTGTTAATCGCGGCGACCATGTTACAATTGAATTGTTCGAAGGAACTGAACTTGACAGTCCTTATTCGATGAATGTCATTGATTTGTGTCCGGTAGGTGCTTTGACGAGTAAAGATTTCAGATTCAAAGCACGAGTCTGGGATATGAGTTTCAATGATTCCATTTGTCCGGGCTGTGCAAGAGGCTGTAATACAAAAGTAGGTGTTTTGAATAATGAAATTTTACGAATCGAACCGAGAACTAATTTATATGTGAATAAATTCTGGATGTGTGATTACGGAAGGCTTGAAACATATAAATCCGTAAATGAAAATCGTGTTCCGGGACCTATGGTTCGCTATAAAAGTGATTTGGTGCCTTGTTCGCGTGAAGAAGCTTATTCTACTGCCGCTGATTTAATAAGTAAATTAGCACCTCGTGAAATTATGTTCCTCGGCTCCGGTAGAGCCACAAACGAAGATAATTATTTATTGGCTAAATTTGCAAAAGAAGTGATTAAATCCCCGAATGTTGATTTTATTCGTTATGAAAATCCGACATTTGCTGACAATTTTTTACGGGTATCTAATATGTCAGCAAATGATGCAGGTGCTTTGGAGGTAGGTCTCTATCCCGGAGAAAGCGGGATTTCAATATCTGAATTAGGAGAAAAAATCAGATTCGGAGAGATAAAAGCTCTTTATATGATGGAAGATGATGTTACTTCATTAAGGAAAATTTTTGACGAATTACAAAGATTGAATGTGATGTTTTTTCACGGAATAAATATGACTAAAACTCTTACTGAAAAAGCGAATGTTGCTTTTGCCGCTTCTACGTGGGCAGAGGTTGAAGGTACTTATGTTAATATTAACAATCGTGTCCAACATTTTACTCCGGTTTTAGTTACTTCAGAAAATATTAACAGGATGGGAATGAAAATGAGCAGATTAGATAAATTCGGTGCTCCTAATGACAGATGGACAGAAGGTAACTTAAGGGATTCGCGTCCAAACTGGTGGATACTAAACAGGTTGGCGCAGGAATTTAAAGCAGGTTGGAACTATACATCCTCAAAACAGATTTTTAACGAAATAGCTGAAAAAATTGCTCCATTCAAAGGGATGTCTTATAAATTGCTTGATAAGTATGACGGTCTAACATTAGGAAATGCCGAAAATCCCGATGCAAAAATTTATAAGTATGAATCGCATATTTTGAAGCCGAATTAATATTTTAAGATTTTTTATTTATTATGACGTGACAAAAATTAATTAATTAACGGAAAAAGAATGGAAAGTTTATTTCTGATATTATTGGAAGTTTTAATAAAGGCTGTAGTCATTCTTACAATGGTTATGCTTGCGGCGGCTACATTTGTATATATTGAGCGCAAACTTTCCGCTTTTATACAAAACCGCTACGGACCAAACCGTTGTGGTCCTTACGGTATGCTAATACCTTTTGCAGATGTGATTAAATTATTCATGAAAGAGGATATTATGCCTACTGCGGTAGATCCTTTCTTCCATCGCCTTGCTCCGATTATGTCACTTGGCGTAACACTTGCGGTTTATTCTGTTATTCCATTTGCAAATTACATCAATATAGGATCGGGTGTGGATGTTCACAGAGTTTATTTTGGAATCGCTCCCGATTTAAATATCGGTATTCTTTTTATTCTTGCAATGACTTCGGTAGGTGTTTATGGAATCACTCTTGCCGGATGGTCTTCGAATAATAAATACTCATTACTTGGAGGATTGCGCTCTTCAGCCCAGATGATATCTTATGAACTGTGTATGGGATTAGCCGTAATCGGAGTTTTGTTAGTTTCTAATGCTTTTTCTCCCGAAAATATGCCATGGGCAAATTCAATGAGTTTGAATACAATTGTGCACAATCAATCAGGGTGGCACTGGAATATTATTTTTCAGCCCTTAGGTTTTATTATTTTTTTGGTTTCGGCTTTTGCAGAAACTAACCGCGCTCCGTTCGATTTACCCGAAGCGGAACCTGAACTTGTAGGCGGTTTTAATACTGAATATACGGGTATGAAATTCGGTATGTTTTTCCTTTCCGAATATGGTAATCTGGCAACTTCTGCAGCATTGATTACACTACTTTATTTCGGAGGCTGGCAGTTAATTTTCCCTGCATCATGGCTCGGATTGCAGGATGGTTCAATTATACTGGCATTGCTTCAGTTCTGCACT
>JBAYGQ010000188.1:0-5834 GCA_041666585.1 Bacteroidota bacterium | reverse complement strand
TGTACCATAAGAAACCCAAAGCAGCACCTACCAAAGCAGCACCGAAAATGGCAAGTTCGTCGGAACCGCGAAGGTGCATAATATTCAGGTAATCAGCAAAAACGGCATTGCCCGACACATAGCTGATAATAGCTAAAGCTAAAGTAACTATTCCCACAGTTCCAATTGCAAGCCCGTCAAGTCCGTCAGTAAGATTAACTGCGTTAGAAGTTGCCGTAATAATAAATACAACGACAGGTATATACATAAAACCGAAATCGAAATTGATATTTTTTTGAAAAGGAATTGTGCTCATTGTCTTCAGAGCAGAAAATGTAGAATGAAAAGAATCGGGGAAGAAATAAATCACTGATCCGACAATCAATCCTATTGAAATCTGACCGATTATTTTATAGCGTGCAATTAATCCTTTGGGGTACTTTTTTATTACTTTAAAATAATCATCAATAAAGCCTACTAAACCAAGCCAAGCAGTTGTCGTAAAAATTAAAATTACATACATATTTAATATGTTTGCCCAGAGTAAGGTCGGAAGAAGTACTGCAAGCAGAACGATTAAGCCTCCCATTGTCGGTGTACCTGCTTTTCCGGAATGCTCACCCACACCCTGTAATTCGTGCTTTGCCTGCTCTCCGATTTGTCTT
The DNA here is from genome assembly GCA_041666585.1 of Bacteroidota bacterium. GTDB lineage: Bacteria > Bacteroidota > Ignavibacteria > Kapaibacteriales > UBA2268 > JBAYGQ01. Next base: position 5,190 of record JBAYGQ010000188.1, on the reverse strand, counting down.
TTCTTTAAGAAACGGATAATTTTCGGTCCGAAAATGAAACTGATAAGTAAAGCGGATATTGCCGCCGCAGCCGCTCTGAATGTAATATATTGAAAAATTCCGAAACCCGGAGTATGCCAGAGTTCCCTAATCCAATCTGCTAAATAGTAAAACATTAATACCCCTTTTACTTATTTAGATTTTGACATTATTTATTTAACAAATATATTGAATTAATGTGAAAATCAGGACTGATTCAGTATAAATGTGGAAAAATTAATGTTAAATATAAGGTTTCTACTCCAAAAAAATGTCATTTTGAAACTGAGTCTTCCAAGTTGAAAAATCTATCAATTAAAGTCTGTGAAGTGTAAAGCGGATAAATTCTTAGTAGGCTCAGAATGAGGATTGTTCACAATAAAAGACAGGTTTAAAAACCTGTCTTTTATTTTAATAATTATTCTTTAATTCTTTTTAACTGTTCATTGACAAAAGGAAATCACGGTTTGATTTTGTACCTTTCATGCGGTTGAGCAAAAATTCAATTGCTTCAACAACATTGAGTTCGCTTAGAACTTTACGCAAAATCCAGATACGGTTGATTTCTTCCTGGTCGAGCAATAATTCTTCGCGGCGTGTACCGGAACGGTTAACATCAATAGCCGGGAAAACACGTCTGTCGGAAATTTTCCTGTCGAGAGCTAACTCCATATTGCCTGTACCTTTGAACTCCTCGAAAATAACTTCGTCCATACGGCTTCCTGTTTCTATCAATGCTGTAGCAATAATAGTCAGTGAACCGCCTTCTTCGATATTTCTTGCGGCACCGAAGAACCTTTTGGGTTTGTGCAATGCGTTGGCATCCACACCACCTGATAAAATTTTACCGGAATGGGGAACAACAGTATTGTGGGCTCTTGCTAATCTTGTGATTGAATCCAATAGAATAACAACGTCTGTTTTTGCTTCAACTAATCTTTTTGCTTTTTCCAAAACCATTTCGGCAACCTGTACGTGTCTTTCGGGCGGTTCGTCAAAAGTAGAGGATACTACTTCTGCGTTTACCGAGCGTTCCATATCTGTAACTTCTTCAGGTCGTTCGTCGATTAATAATACGATTAATTTAATTTCGGGATGATTTTTGGAAATACTGTTGGCAAACTGTTGTAGAAGGATTGTCTTACCGGATTTTGGAGGAGATACTATAAGACCGCGCTGACCTTTTCCGAGTGGGCAAAGTAAATCTACAATACGCATCGAATATTCACTCGGTCCGACTTCTAATCGTACTCTTTCATCAGGATAAAGGGGAGTAAGATTGTCGAACATGGTACGTTCGCGAATCATATCGGGACTTATAAAATTAACAGATTCCACTTTTAGCAAAGCATAGAATCTTTCACCTTCTTTAGGGGGGCGTACCTGCCCTTTTACTGTATCACCCGTTTTAAGAACAAATTTCTTAATCTGTGAAGGGGAAACATAAATATCATCAGGTGAAGGTAAATAATTGTAATCTACAGAGCGAAGGAATCCGTATCCGTCAGGTAAAACTTCAAGAACTCCGCCGCTTGTAATCAGTCCTTCTACAAGTTGTTCTTTCGGTTGTGATCTTGACTGAGCTTCTATTATTTCTAAAATTAACTCTTGTTTTCTTAAGTTAGAGAAATGATTTATTCCGAGACTTTTCGCCATTGAAGTAAGTTCGGCGATTTTCTTTTGTCTTAAGTCGGCTATATCAATTACAGCCGGAGCGTTTCCTGCTCTTCCGTTTTGGTTCGGTTCCATTAGGGTATCCTTTTGATGTAAATTATTTTGTTAATAAAATTTCTTTGCTGTTTGAAAATAGAATAATACAAAAATTTATTTGTGATTTTTTTATTTTTTTGGATTACAAAACACTCGTATATTTTATACAGTTGGTCTTACTTATTTGTCAGTGTTTACGAAGCTTATGAATAGTTCTTTAAGCGGTTGAAAAAAATTATTAGCTGCAAAACCTCTTATGTTTTTTATCTTTGGAGTGTTACGATAAAATTAAAATTACGTTGTTTTTTTGTTCTTTCCAAAATTATTTTTTTTGGAATTTCTATTTATTAAAAAACACGGGTTTATTAAATTTCAACAGTAAATTAAGTTTTTGCTACATTATAAAATATTAAACGCATTTATCTATGAATTATTATTTAAATAATTAATATTCTATTCCCGTTACATTAGTTTAAAAAGTATAAATATACTTGTTTTTTTTATTAATTGTTCAAATAAGCACTTATATTTGTAGTGGTAGGTTCAATAGAGCAAAAAATATTCATGTATAAAATAGTCTCAAAAATATTATTTCTTTTATTTACGCTATTTACTTTTGTTTTCCCCCTATTGATGAATGCACAGGAATTTCTTATGAAACCCTGCACAGAGCGAACTTTAGAATTGTATTTCGATTTTATTGCAGATAATACTCCTTCGGAAGAAGCGTTCATTGCGATTCAAAGAATAGCTGAACCATATATTAAAAATAAGGAGTGGGAGAAAGCTGCAGATATTTTCCGTGCATATAAACCGGAATTTCCTAATATGGAAAAGCGTTTTGATAAAGTTATAGATCTTCTGTTAGCACCCGAAGAGCATCTTACCTCAGTTAATCTCGGTACAGGTGTAAATTCTAAAGTATCTGAATATTCACCTATTCCTTCTGCTGATGAATCGCAATTATTTTTTACCGGATTCAATAGAGACGGAAAAAAAACAAAAGAAGATATTTATGTTTCAGCTTTTCTGAACGGGAACTGGCAGAAAGCCGTAAAGCTTCCATCACCGATAAATACAAAACGAAATGAAGCTCCCCAAGGAATTTCTTTAGACGGTAACCAACTGATTATTTTTGGTAATTATGAAGAAGGTTACGGCGGGGGAGATTTGTTCTTGTGCGAGAGAACTAAAACCGGTTGGGGTGAAATTAAGCATCTGCCTTTTCCAATTAATTCCGCATGGTTTGACTGCGATGCAAAATTTTCCGGTGACGGGAAAGCAATTATTTTTGTTTCCGACAGACCCGGGGGAATAGGCGAATATCAGCCGATTCATAAATATTTTCACGGAGGGAAAAACGGAAATACCGATATTTATGTGTGCCTCAGAACTGATTCAGGCTGGAGTAAACCAATAAATTTAGGTCCTAAAGTTAATACTCCTTATGCCGAACGGAAGCCTTTTTTGCATCCCGACGGCAAATCGCTTTATTTCAGTTCCGAAGGTCATTACGGTATCGGCAGGCTCGACTTGTTCAAAATTGAAAGACTGAGTGATACATCCTGGACTGAATGGGGTGAACCTGTAAACCTCGGCAAAGAAATTAATGCTGTTGATGACGACTGGGGAGCTATCGTTTCTACTGACGGATATATCGCATATTTCGCCGCGAGTAACAGAGATGTTTGTCAGGGCAAGTCGGATATTTATGCAATCAAAGTACCTGAAGCTCTACGTCCGGAGAAAGTTATTACAGTTTCAGGTAAAGTACTTGATGACAAAGGCAAACCTGTAACTGCGGAAATTGTTTGGGAAGACTTGGAAACTGGTAAGCAGGTAGGTAAATTAACCAGCAATCCGAAGGACGGTTCCTATTTTATTGCTTTACCTCTCGGCAAAAACTACGGCTTTTATGCAAAACGGGAAGGATATTTCCCTATCACTAAAAATATTGATTTGAAAAACAATGAATATTTTTACGGTAAAAAAGAAGATATGAGTGTAATTTCCGTTAAAAACCTTTCCGATACAAGTATCAGAATCAACAATGTTTTTTTTGATTATGACAAGGCTAATTTAAAATCTACATCATATCCTGAACTCGACAGACTTTATTATTTATTGAAGAATTCAAATTTTTTCAAAGTTGAAGTATCAGGACATACAGACCAAATCGGCTCCCACGACTACAATCAGGTGTTGTCGGAACGACGGGCTCAGGCTGTTGTTGAGTATTTAATTAAAAAAGGTCTTGCAGTAAACAGGATGATAGCCAAAGGATATGGCAAAACTCGCCCTATAAAATTAGATGATTCCGAAGAATCGAGAGCTCTGAACAGAAGAGTAGAATTCAAAATACTAACAAAATAATTTATTTTTATTTGGGATTACACAAAATTATTTCTACGCATCTGTTTTCGGCATCTGTGAGGGATTTAGGCTGGGACTTGCCATAAGCTTTAAGAGAGATAATATTTTTAGGGATGCCGTTTTTTGCAAAATATTTGCTGACGGTTACAGCTCTTTGTTTTGATAAATTAAGATTGTACGGCTCAGTTCCGGTAGTGTCTGTGTAGCCGTTAATCAGGATAAACTTTGTATTATTTTCTTTTAGTATAGAAATTATTTCCGAAAGGGTGCTTTTAGAATTGTCAGATAAAATGAAAGAATCAAAATCGAATAACACCGTTCCGAGAAGAATTGAATCACGTTTTTCAAATTTAATATTATGTTCAATATATTCCGGTTTTAATATATTTCTGGTGTCAATTTCAAAAGTTACTTTTTCAAAATTTTCACATTCTGCAGTTATTGAATAAATGTCTTTTTCAGGAAGAACGAATTTGAAATCAGTTTTAGATGTTGTAGAATAGCTGTTTTGATATTTTGTGTTTTCACCGTTTATTGAAAAATATATTTTTATTTTTTTGGTATTTATCATTTCTTGAAAATCGAATTTTCCTGCTAATACGGTGTAGGGGAGAGGCTTGAATTTTTCAGGAACATTAATCAAATAAATACCTTTTCGCTTTGAGTCGGTATCGCCTGATACTATGTAAGCTGAATCCGAAAGGATATTCAGATAAATGCTGTTTTCATCGAAAGGAGTATTTATCTTATTTCCGAGATTCACAGGTTCAGACCAGATATTCCAGCTATCGTCAAGTCTTCTTGTGAAGTACAAATCCTGCTTCCCCTCGCCTCCGCTCTTATTCGAAGAGAAGTATAGAGTTTTGTTGTCGTAAGCAAGGAAAGGTGCTTCTTCGCTGTTAGCAGTGTTTATTATATTGCCTAAATTTTTCGGTTCAGACCAGACATTGTTTTTCGAATCAAGGAATGAAACATACAAATCAGGCCCGCCGTAGCTGTCTTTTCTTGAAAGGGAAAGCAAAAGAATTGTTCCGTCACCTGATAGAGATGCATAAAAATTTGATGAATCATTATAAAAATTATTTATCT
>JBAYGQ010000187.1:0-5836 GCA_041666585.1 Bacteroidota bacterium | reverse complement strand
ACCCTGCGGGTGTCCCCACACAAGCGGACAACCTGTTTTGTTCATTTTATGCCAGTCATAATTGAGAACTTTTGCAAAAATTGCATCGTTAACGGCAAATGGATTATGGTTTTTGATAACACATATATCATCTAATGACATTCCTGTTTTATCTAATAGTTTTTGAACCGTATAAGCCGGTGCTTCCGGCATTAAACCGGGCTGAACCCTGACTTCTGCTTTTGCTATGAACTGAATGTCTATTTCAGGTTTAGTACTGAACTCTTTAACTTTTTCTTTAGAAGTAACCAACAATGTAGCCATACCATCGGAAGCATGAGTTTGAGTTCCTCCTGTAATGCAGCTGTCAAGTTCCTTCATTGCGGAAAGACCTTCCATAGTTAATTGTCTTACTCCTGCATCTGAATCCACAATTCCGATTACTTTTCCCTGTAGGTTAAGTACTTCCAGCGGGACAAGAATTTTGTTTAAAAAACCGGAATTTAAAGCTTGAAAATACTGTGAATGGCGATGAAAAGCAATTTCGTCAACTTCTTTTTTATCAATTTTATGTTTGCGTGCGGCATTTCCGGCAGTAGCTAACATTGTACCACCGGTTGAGGGGTCAAATCCGAAATTATCCCAAACGTCGCTGAGAGCAATAGTTCTTTCATAAGAGCGCCGTTCAGGAAAAACCCCGACTGGTGAGTCACTTGTGCGGTCAAATGTCAGAACTCCGGCAGAATCGCACATTTTGCTTTGAACTTCCGAAGCGGCTAATAATATTGCTTTCAGTCCTGTAGCACAAGCTTGCTCAATATGATAGCCGGGCAGACGTTGCCCCATGCAAGAAGTTAAAAAAGGAGAGTTCCAAAACTTCCAGTGCCAAGGGATTGTTGACCCGCTAACAAGATAGTCCAATTTATTTTGAGAGATTTTTCTCAGGGAAAGTATTTTACTCATTGCCTCCCCTGCAAACTGCCCAATATTAACTTCAGCAATAGGAGACATCTGCCAAGCCGGGAAATAACTGCTACCCCAGGTTCCGTAAGGAATTCTAGCATCGGGATACATAGATTCATTGTGTTTCATCGGTTACCGCCTTTATGAAATAAAAATAAAATATAAGAATTGTTAAACTTAGCTACATCTGTAAATAAACTTTCTAATTTATGATAATATTTGTAAAAAAAAAAATTATTTTCAAATTTCGTTAATATAAAATTTAATTTTAAATAGATTCCTCCCTCCTTACAAAGGACACTCCTTTTTTTGGTAACATTTTATAATTAGAATTAGTTTCTTATTTTTCGGATTCTTCAATTCATTTTGTAGATTGAAACTGAAAATTCACATTTAAATTAAAAGTTATTAATTATTTGGAATATTTCTTTTGTTTTTTCCAATTTTTATATCTAAATTTGGAACTAAATAAATTTTGAGCTTAGGTAATTATTTATTACAGGGATATTACATGAATCTCGGAAATATGTCAGCCATAGTTACCGGTGGAAGTATGGGCATTGGTTCTTCGATTGCTTTAAGATTAGCTGAATTTGGAGCAAATGTAGCAATCAACTACCGAAAACATAGCGAAGAAGCAGAAGCCGTTATTGAAAAGGTTCGTTCTTTTGGTAGAAAAGGTTTGATTATCCAAGCCGACACATCAAATTTCGAAGATGCGGGACGTATGGTCAATCAGGTTGTCGAAGAGTTCGGCGGATTGGATATACTTGTTAACAATGCCGGAATCAACAGGGATGGAGTTATCTGGAAAATGACTGAAGAACAATGGGACACAGTACTGGATATAAACCTGAAAGGGTATTTCAATTATATAAGACACGTTGCCCAGATTTTCAAAGAACAAAAACATGGCAAGATTGTTAATGTAACATCTATTAACGGAATTCGCGGAAAATTCGGGCAGTCAAATTATTCGGCATCTAAAGCCGGAATCATCGGTTTGACAAAGGCTGTAGCAAGAGAACTCGGTAAATATTCGGTTAATGTAAATGCAGTCGCTCCGGGGCTTATTCTTACAGAAATGATGGAGCAAATTCCCGAAAACGTTAAGGAATCGGCTTTGAGCGAGATTGTTTTAAACAGGATCGGCTTGCCCGAAGAGGTAGCCGATGTAGTTGCTTTTTTATGTAGCGAAATGTCCAGGCATATAACCGGTGAAGTTATTAAGGTTGATGGCGGTCAATACATTTAAGTAATTAGCATTCCTGACTCTTATTAAATATTAGATTAAAATAGCCTTTTTTAAAAAAATTTAAGTTAACAAGCACATGAAATTAAATGACATTGTTGTTATTTCAGCCGTAAGAACTCCAATGGGAAGCTTTGGCGGTTCTTTAAAAGATATTCCTTCGTTTGATCTTGGTGCTGTTTCAATTAGAGAAGCGGTCAAGAGGTCAACTATCAATCCCGAACAAATCAGCGAAGTAATTCTGGGAAGTTGCCGGCAGGCAGGAAATGGTCCGAATCCCGCCAGGACAGCCTCAGTTAGAGGCGGCATCCCTAAAACAGTTCCCGTAGTTACTCTTAATATGGCATGTCCGTCCGGAATGAAGGCTTTGAGTTTGGCTTCGCAGGTGATTAGAAGCGGAGATGGCGATGCAATCGTTGTCGGGGGTTTTGACAGTATGAGTACAATACCGTATCTTTTGAAAAATGTTCGTTGGGACGGCTTCAAAATGGGTAATAAGACCCTTGAAGACGGCTGGAGTGACAGTATTGACCCATTAATCGGTCAGGGTATGGGTGAAACTGCTGAAAATCTTTTTGATAAATATCAAATATCCCGTCAGGAACAGGATGCATTTGCAGTCAGCAGTCATCTGAAAGCTTCGCAGGCACAAACCAACGGTTGGTTTGACGAAGAAATTGTTCCAATAGAAATTCCGGGAGTAAAGAACTCTACCGCTACAATTTTCAGTAAAGACGAAACAATAAGACATTCCCTGGATATAGAAAAGATGGCAAAGTTGAAACCTGCTTTTCGCAAGGACGGAGTGGTAACAGCCGGAAACGCCTGCGGTTTGAGCGACGGTTCCACCGCTCTTGTAGTTACAAGCAGAGAAATGGCTGAAAGATTAGGAGCAAAACCTTTGTTTTCTTTAGTTTCTTTCGGGCAAACGGCAGTTTCGCCTGAAACAATGGGTGAAGGACCAGCGTTTGCTATCCCTTTAGCTTTGAAAAATGCAGGTATGGCACTCAACGACATGGATTTAATAGAAGTGAATGAAGCTTTTGCTATACAGGTTTTAGCAAATGAGAGAGTATTGAATTGGGACAGAGAAAAGCTGAATGTTCATGGAGGGGCAATAGCACTCGGTCATCCGACAGGAATCAGCGGGGCAAGAATAATAGTAACACTGTACTATGCACTCAAACGATTGGACAAGACATTCGGGATTGCAAGCATTTGCGGAGGTGGAGGAGTTACAATTGCTACTGTTATAAAGCGTGAATTGTAAGACTTCTTCAGATAATTACATTTTTTAATAAATTATAAAAGCGATTAAAATGATAAATAAATTTCGAGAATGGAATGTAAATCGTCATTCCTATGCTAAAGAATGGAAAGAAAAAACTGGCGGTAAAGTATTAGGATATTTCTGTACTTATGTTCCGGAAGAAATTCTATATGCCGCTAATATCCTTCCGGTCAGAATCCTTGGGGGGCACGAACCACAGGACTTAACAGAACAACATATATTCGGAATGTTTTGTCCTTTCTGCAGGGATTGTCTTGCTCAGGGACTCAAAGGCAGATATGATTATCTTGACGGGATTATGATTGCCCAATCCTGCTTACACATAAGACAAGCTTTTACAAGCTGGCAAAAACACATACCTTTGGAATTTTCATATTATATGCCGATGCCGAACAATGTACAGTCTCCACATTCAGTAAAATATCTGACTGAAGAGATTAAAGATTTTAAAAAAGCCGTGGAAGGTTGGATTGGTAAGGAAATCACCGACGATGATATTAAACGCGGCATCGAAATAATGAATGAAAACCGAAGTTTGATTCATCAGGTATATAGTTTTAAAAAAAATGAAAACCCGCCTATCTCCGGGGAAGAGACTATGCAAGTAGCTATCACTCAGCAGATGGTAGAGAAAAATGAACATAGCGCCGCATTAAAAGAACTCGTCGAACAACTGAAGGCTTCCGGAAAGGAAAAAAATGGCGGTGCAAGATTAATGGTACTCGGTAGTGAAAACGACGATATACCTTTTATTAACATGGTTGAGCAGTGCGGGGCAACAGTTGTAATTGACGACCATTGTGTGGGTACAAGATATTTTTGGAATAACGTAATTCCTTCTGACGGAAATCAAATAGAAGCTATTGCTCAACGATATATTGACAGACCTGCTTGCCCAAGCAAAGATTGGGTTGAAAGAAACAGGGTAAAACATCTAGTAAATCTTGCCAAAGATTTTAATGCTCAAGGAGCGATTCTGATTCAGCAAAAATTTTGCGATCCGCATGAACTTGATATTCCTGCAATTAGAAAAGCTTTTAAGGAAATTGGAATTCCTACACTTTTCCTCGAATTTGATGTTACTGTTCCGATAGGTCAATTTAAAATCAGGGTAGAAGCCTTTCTTGAAATGTTAAATGAAGATGAATTATTCTAATTATACGGAAATTTAAATGAATATACCAACATACAAAACTGAACAACTTAAAAGCTGGGAAAAAGCAAAAGAGTTAAGATTTAAATTTTATAAAGACTATGCCACCGCTCATGAAAAAGGCGGGTTACGTTGGGCAGGAGGTGCCTGGAGCTTCGGGGCAATACCCGCAGGTCTTGGGAAAGATATTTATCCTATTACAGGAGAACCCTATGCCGCAAGCATTGCTTTCAACAAAGAATTTTCAGTGCGATGCATGGAAGCAGTCGAAAAAAAGGGTTACGCAAGAGACCTTTGTTCTTATATGCGAAATTACTGGGGTTCAATACTCCTTGACGAATATGCCTTCGGCGGGAAATTTCCAAAACCGGATTTTATGTGGCAGGACCATATCTGCTGTAGCCATGCCAAATGGTATCAGGTAGCATCTGAACTCGAAGGAGGAATACCTACTTTTTCTATAGATGTTGCAGTAGGAACTTATGATACTGTAAAGGAACACAAAATTGATTATATTGTCAACCAGATGCAAGACGGTATTGATTGGCTTAAGAAGACTACAGGAAGAGAGTACAACGACGAACTGTTGATTGAAGCTTGCGAAAATGAATTTCGTGCAACTTCCGTTTGGGCTAAAATTTGCGAATTAAACAAAGCCGTTCCTGCACCGTTAGATGAAAAATCTATGTATTCACTTTATGTTTTGGGTACATTAGCCAAGCATAGCAAAGAATTTGCTGATTTTTACGAAGAACTTTATGATGAGGTAAAATATAGGGTTGAAAATCAGATAGCTGCAACTCCGCATGAAGTATGCAGATTAATGTCCGACACACAGCCTCCTTGGGGTTTTCTGAAAATATTCAGATACCTTGAAAGCTTTGGAGCTGTTTCTGTGGGTTCGCTCTACACGTTTGGTTTAATCGGTGTTTGGGAAGACCAACCTGACGGAAGTTGGGGACCAAGGAAAACACCCGCCGAAAAAGGAATAAAAATTACTACCCGCGAACAGGCTTTAAGACTTCTGGCAGACTGGAATTTGAGCAAACCCGAATGGCAACATTTCTATGATCCTCATAAGAAAAGTGAAATGATGATTCGGATAGCCAAGGAATGGAAGATTGACGGTATAATGCTGCATTACAACCGCGGTTGCGAAGGTCTTTCTCTCGGTATCGCAGAAAACAGATTAGCCCTT
>JBAYGQ010000186.1:0-5837 GCA_041666585.1 Bacteroidota bacterium | reverse complement strand
ATTCTTCGATGCTATTTTTATTTCTTTCAGGCTCAATAAACGGTTTAATAACTTTGAAATCATTGTTGTCGGGACCATATCCGTAAGCAGAACTTGCCAGATTAACCGCATTTTCGGTAGCAAAAAGCCCGCACGAAGGGAATAGCTGATTGCCGTAGTTTTTATAGGAAAATCCCTCACCCAGTTGATTGCCGTAAGTCCCTCCGAATCCGAAAGTACCTCTGTCTCCGAAGGAAACTTTTATTGTTTCATTTTCGAAAGTAGCAACTTCTGTTGTCGGTGTAAAAGGTACATGGAAGAAATCGTGATAACCGTTTTCGCCTGCTATATCAACTCTGAAGAAAATTCTGTTCGTATTTTGGGAGGCAACATAAAACTGAAATGGCTCCAAAGTCAGGTTTTCATCTTTACCTACACTGACTATATTAACAACCGAATCAAGGATTAAGATAGTATTCATCGGGTCTTTTGCAGTTGAGAGAGTAAATTTCAGGTTGGATGCGGCTCCCAGATAATTATGAGCGTTTATTGAAAGATTGATTGTATCTGCAACTCCGAATCTGTTTGTTATTATACCTGTATTTGTTCTGAAAACTAAGTTTACAGGTTTGATAGCAGGAATAGAAAAGGGGTCGGTTTTGGCGGCTTTTTCCGCATTGATTCTACCGGGAATAATTTGGCTCACTCTTGGATTCAGCCCGGAAATATCATCGGTACATTGTCTTACAAATTCCAAAGATTGAATAGCCGTCAGTTCGGGATATTTAGCACGTACAAGTCCTACAACACCTGCAACAATAGGTGCCGCAAAGGAAGTACCCTGTTCATAATGTCCGTAGTTATTACCGTTTGTAGTATAATAATTCCCGTCACCGGGAGCCATAATTAATACATGAGAACCGAGGGAAGTGCCGCTTGTAACATAATCATTCGGGTCAACTTCTCCAACACCGAGAACACCACGGTATCCTGCGGGATAGTAAGGATTAGTGCTTCCGTTTCCGTTACCTCCGGCAATAACGATAGCGACATCGTTTGCAACAGCATAATCAATAAAGGACTGGTCAATTTCTGAAAACAACTTTTCCCTGCCCCAGCTTGCATTGAGAACCTTGCAACCCCGTGCGGCGGCATAAATAAAAGACTGGTAACCGTAGCTGATGCTTTCTTCGTTCCTTGCACCGCATTTAATGGGGAAAAGACGGCATTTGCCGCCTGTACCGGTAATTCCTTTCAGATTGTTGTAAGTAGCTCCTGCAATTCCGGCGGCAATAGTTCCATGTTCGTTTCCGTGGAAAGTGTAATCTTCTGATGTTTTGTCTTGTTCATAGGTAAAATTATAACCGTTAAAGTCATCAACATAGCCGTTTCCGTCATCATCGATATCGTTGTTGGGAATCTCTTTCCAGTTCTTTGCTATCGAACCGGATAAATCTTCATGTTCCTGATACATTCCAATGTCACTTATTCCAATGATGACACTTGTATCTCCGAGGAAGCCGTTGTAATCCCATGCTTCGAATAAGTGAATATTAAGTAGAGTCAGTTGCTGAGGTGCAAGAGGGTCATTCGGAATTCCCAAAAGCTCATCAAGGTAGTATGGCTCTGCGATTTCAATTTCGGGATATACCTTTAATAATTTTTTGCAGAACTGTTCCGGTGAAGTATTGCCGTTAAAATCAACGTAGAATGTTCTGTTGAGCGGTTCTTCGGCTTTTTGAATTGCAAGTATATTTTTAATATCAATATTTTTTTTCTTTGATAAATCTGAAGATTTCGATATGCTTAGTTCTGCAGGTAAAACAGGAATAAAATTGGAAATTAAATTATTATCTGCAGATTTTTTCTTGCTTTTTGAAATATCGGTATTTTGTTTGAACCGGACTTTAATAGTGTTTGCAAGTACTTTTCCTGTGCGGTTTAATTTTTTGTCGGGACTGAGAACTTTTGAAAAATCAATACTGTAAGAAATGTTTAAGGATATTAAAAATAAAATAAATCCTGAAACGAGATAACTAAAAAAACTTTTAATTTTCATAACAGACTCAATAATTTATCAACAAAGAAATAAAAGAATTTATAAACTGAATAATTTTTCGTAGCTTATATATCATACAAATTACAATTAATTTCAAAATTTTCGAACATCTTATGATTAATAACACATCAAACGAGTATATAGTTACAGCACGTAAGTGGAGACCGCTTAAATTCAGTGATGTGATTGGACAGGAACATGTCACTCAAACACTGCAAAATTCAATTAAAATGAACAGGCATCATCATGCTTATATTTTCAGCGGACCCCGTGGAGTCGGAAAAACAACTACAGCGAGGATTTTAGCACGAGCCTTGAATTGCGAAAAATCTGAAAATGCAGAGCCGTGCAACGAATGTGATTCCTGTATATCGATCCTCGAGGGACGTTCGCTAGATGTAATTGAAATTGACGGTGCATCGAACAATAGTGTGGATGATGTACGAAAGCTACGCGAAAATTCCAGGTTTACTCCCGTAGGCGGCAAATATAAAATGTACATAATAGACGAAGTGCACATGCTTTCAACTTCTGCTTTCAATGCGCTTCTTAAAACACTTGAAGAACCCCCTGCACATCTTATTTTTGTATTCGCAACAACAGAAGTACACAAAGTTCCTGCAACAATTCTGAGTCGTTGCCAGCGTTTCGATTTCCGCCGAATGAGCATTGACAGCATCGCCAAACAAATTAAATTTATCGCAGAGAAAGAACAAATTGCTGTTGACGAGGATTCGCTTGTATCAATAGCGAGAAAAGCAGACGGTTCAATGCGGGACGGACAGAGTATTTTCGATCAGGTTGTAGCTTTCTGCGGTAAAGATGTTACTTATACTCAGATGGCAGATGCACTGCATTTAATTGACCAGGATTTTTTCTTTCAGATTAGTGACGCTGTAAAAGAGCACGATATAAGAAAAATGTTTTTACTTTCCGCCGAAGTCAATTCTAAAGGATACGACCTGCAGGAATGTCTCGGAGGTTTAGTGGAGCATTTCAGAAATTTACTTACTTCAAAAATCGGTATGCCCGATAGTTTTTTAGAAAGTTCACCTTCCTTCATTAAAAAATATATTCAGGAATCGCAGTATTTTACAAAAGCTGATTTGCTACGCTATCTTAATCTGATAAGTACAGCAGAACAGGCTCTACGTTATGCCGCACAACCTAAAACAAAATTTGAACTGACTCTTGTACAACTTGCTTCCTTAGACAGTGCTGTTGAAATCACTGAACTGCTAGATGAAATAAAAAATATTAAACAGGGTAAAATTCCGCTTACAGCTTCTGCTTCCGTACAAACACCTACAAAAAAAGTTGCAGAAATAAAAGCTTCTGAGGTCTCAAAACCGGAACCGGAAAAAGCAGAAACAATAGCTGAAAAAAAAACTGAAAATAAATTTAAAGTAATTCAGCAACAAGAATTAGAGGCCGGTTGGAACTGTTTCCTGCAGAAATTTGCGACAGGAGAAAACGGTTTTTTCACTTTGACTCAACCTGATATAGTCGCACCCACTTTTTTTAACGGTGAAATTGTTCTCAATGTTGTGAACGAATTTTTTGCCGATAAGTTAAACAATGCCAAATCTCATCTTCATGATTTATTACTTGAGCATTTCGGCTCCGAAGTAGGTCTCAAAATTATCGTTAATAAAGATGCAATCAGTGTAAACCAAAGAGTTGATTCATCTCTTCAACATTCTGATTCTACAATAACAACACAAATGCAAATGGACACTAAAAAGGAAAATACGTCAGAAACGTCAAAACAAGAAATTGAAAAAGAAACTGACTTTGAAAACAAACATGAAATCGAAAAAACGATAATTAGTTTATTTAATGCAAAAGAAATAAAAAAGTAGAATATTATAAGAACAGGGGGATAAAATGGCTTTAAATATCGGAACAAAAGCACCGGATTTTAAATCGCAAACCGACAGCGGAGAAGAAATTTCGCTTAAAAGTTTGAAAGGCAAATGGGTAGTGCTTTATTTCTATCCGAAGGACGATACTCCGGGATGTACTCAGGAAGCCTGCGATTTCCGGGATAATTATAAACGTATTGCTTCTCTCGGAGCAACGGTTATCGGTGTCAGTCCTGACAATGAAAAATCGCACGATAAATTCAAAAAGAAGTTCGAACTGAATTTCCACCTGCTTCCAGACCCTGACAAAGAAATCTGTAATAAATACGAAATTATGGGCGAAAAATCAATGTACGGAAAAAAGTATCTCGGTGTGATTAGAACTACCTATATAATTGATACAAAGGGTATTATCCGCTACGTTTTTCCTAATGTCAGCGTAAAAGGTCATGTTCAGGAAATTATTGACAAATTGCCTGAATTAATGGGATAAAATGATTGATACTCATGCCCATATTGATTTTGAAATCTATGATTCCGACCTGAAAGAAGTTGTTGACAGAGCTTTGCATAACGGCGTTGAAAAAGTAATTATACCGGGTGTTGAGCCGAAAAATTTTCAGAAAATTCTGAATTTAACAAAACAATACAATAATATTTATTGTGGAATAGGTGTACATCCTCACAATGCGGCTGAGGCTACCGGACAGGTCTTCGAAAGGATGGAATCATTTCTCGATGAAGAAAAAGTTGTTGCCGTAGGTGAGACAGGAATAGATTATTTCTACGATTTTGCTCCTCCTGTTTTACAACAGGATGTTTTCAGGCAACATCTGAGAATGGGTAAAGCTAAAGGTTTACCCATTATTGTCCATAACCGCGAAGCTGATGATGATATTCTGAGAATTATCAAAGAAGAACAGGACGGAACTTTGCAAGGTGTTCTTCATTGTTTTTCGAGTTCGGTTGAAGTAATGCGTTCCGCTGTGGATTTAGGTTTTCATATTTCTTTTACAGGTAACATTACATTTAAGAAATCGGATTTGACTGAAGTTGTTGCAGAGACACCTTTAGAAAGAATTATGTTAGAGACGGATTCGCCTTTTATGACACCTGTTCCGAATCGTGGAAAACGAAATGAACCTTCGTTCGTCTTATACGTTGCAAAAAAAATTGCAGAAATAAAATCAGTTTCTTTAGAAGAGGTAATTTCAATGACAACGCAAAATGCTAAAAAACTTTTTAAGCTTGTATTAATACTTTTTACTTTGCTTGCCCTGACTGAATCAGGTTTTGCACAAACAGCGAAAAACGAAGAGACCCTGCCTGCGGGTGAAGAAGAAGTGTCCGTAAACCCATTCCATAGATTTATCGGATTTGGACCTGTGATTGGATTCAACACAATAGTACAGTCTTATGACCTGGGTAACAATAATGTGCGGGATATCAGCTATGAAGGTATTATTGCTTATGGTGCAGTTGCTTCCTACAGTTTATTTGATTTTTGCTTGTTACAGGCAACTTTTATTCATTCCAAAAATAATAAACCTTTTGAATATTCTTCAGGTCTTATCGGTCCCAGTATTTATAATATTTTTGAATTGTCTGCTAATTGGATTGTAAACCCATACTCACCTATAAATTTTTATGCTACTACCGGATTTGGATTTCAATTTAATACAATTGACAGTACTCCTGTTACCCAGAACTGCATTGTTGCCGCTCTTGGATTTTCTTATAATTATCCTACTAAGTATGGTCTGTTTTCATTAACAGCAGAATGGAAGTTAGATTTTGTCCTAAATTCTGTAAATACGCGTTACTTACAAAAGGGTAAAGAACCGATTATCGAAAACACACAACCGGCTACAATGGTGCCGTTTTTCTCTATACCCAGAGTTTTCTTAATGTGGTATCCTAAATTCTGATTATTT
>JBAYGQ010000185.1:0-5869 GCA_041666585.1 Bacteroidota bacterium | reverse complement strand
TGCCCAACTGTCGCGGATGTTGGAGTTGTTATCCCGATAAAGCATGGCAACTGAATTTCCTGAACAAGCGATTGAACCCGGACAGCAATCACATATTGTTGAAGTCTTGCTACTCCATCCGCTTGCTTTTACATCAGTAGAAAATGAATTTCCGAAATCAGTTGATCTGGCAACCGCCCATCGCGAATCGGCAAACGAGTGATTAAACTTCATGAAACCCACAATAGGATTCCCGGTATCATCTGTGGTTATCGTCGGAAATCGTGAAATGCTGTCTGCAATATTATCAACTTTAACCGGATTAGAGAAAGTTCTTCCACCATTAAAAGAATGGATACAATAAATATGACAAGTGTCGGAAGCTTCCGGTGTTTGCTTGAATACTACATAAACCGTGTCACCGTGTGCGGCAATGTCGGGACCCATCCATCCGGCTCCGGCTACTGCTATATATGCCGGATTCAGCATCACAGGACTTGTAAATGAAGTACCGTTCCAGCGTGAAAACATACAGCGGTTTGTATGATGCCAGATTACTAAAGGATTACCCTTCCCGTCAATGGTAATGCGAGGATGTTCGTTTCCTGTGGAAGAAGAAGCAAGATTTATTGCATTGTTCCAGCTAATTGGACTTTGTGCTTTGGTAAACGTAACTGTAAATAATAATGCTGCAAGTATGTAAATTATTTTTTTCATTTATTTCTTAATTTAGTTATCGGAGCAATTTTATAATATTTAAACCAGTTCTGCCTGAAGTTGCGGTCATAATGTCAAAATATGCCGCTTTCTCTACAATTTGAGTGTTACCTAAAATTATTTTATGGCAAATCTTCTATAAACCAAAAATAGTATAAATTTTATAATAAAACAAAACCTTAAACAGTTTTTTAAAAAATAATACCAATCAGCGAATCATACTACATGTTTCATTGATGCTTCGGACAATAGCATTTAGTATCATATTCCTGTAATTATGAAATTATTATTACTATTTCGGATATTTTGGTTAGAAAAATAACTCCTATTCCATTCGATAGTTTGAGTTCTTTAAAAAAACACCATTTTTTTTAAACTGCAAAATTGTAACTGATTATTTACCTCAAAACTCCTGATTTATCTTTTTAATCAGGAGTTCAGAGATCTTTCGCAATCTTATTAGCTTAATAGTATTTACAATCGATATCTTTAAAAAACTCAGTTTCCCGATTGCAAAAACTTAACCATTTTGTTTACTTCTTCATCCGAAAAGTTTGCACGAAGTTTCATGTGATTACCGATAATTTCCCATTGGGTATCACTGAAATCAGATGGAGATGGTGAGTTATGGCATCTCCCGCAATTTTCTCCCCAGAGTTCGGAGCCGCTTTTTTCAGCAACATCTTTCGATGTAGCACAACTATTGATGAGTGCCATAACTGCTACAATAAATATTATAGCAATTAAAGTTATAATTAGTTTTTTCATATTTATATATCTCCAAAAATTGTTAAACATGTTTTTTAGAATCCCATAACAAATCGTCCCAAAATTTCATTTACTTTAGTTCCATCAGGATAGGATGACATTTCGTAAGCAAATCTCAAACCTACACGCCAACTTAACCAATAGCAAAGACCAATATCTGCACGGGTTATGCTTCCACCTTTTCCGGATGCATCTTTAGCTCCCCATACTGCATCTTTAGGAGGAGTTAAAGAGTTATATCTGAATAACAGTTCAAGGTTTTTTAGGAAATGATTCGAGAGCATAGCCGGGCTCACAGAGACTTGTACAAAATAATTCTGCATTGTATTATCAAAAGAATACATAAGACCGGTTGTATCTCCCGGTACAGGATAAGATGCTTTGTCAACCGTAAGAGCATTGAATTGACCTTTGATACCAATATTTGATGAAATTAACTCTATAGATTCCACATAAGAAAGATCAATAGCATAAGATGTCGCTGCAATATTAGAATAAAGAGGGTCATTCTGGTTTCCTGCGATTCCGTGTCTTCCTGAAAGTCCAATTTCTAATGAAGAGTTAGAAAAAGGTAGAAAACCGATTCGTCCGCCTATTTCTTTGTTTGTATTGTTATCGTCTAAATTTTCGTAATCAATTATACCACCCTTTTTAGGATCTTCTGAGCCATTATCTAAAGTGGGCCCGTTTGATACAAACAAAACATAATTCATTTTTGCACTTCCCAACGGAATGTTCCCTCGAACATCTATGCCCATGATAGCACCCCAATTAAGATGGGTACTACCCGGAAGATAATCACTTCTCGCCCTAATAGGAGAATTTGGAAATTTTTCTATAAAAACCGGTTCCCAACGCTCTCCATAAGCACCAAAAGGAGAGAGCATTCTGCCTGCCCCGATGGTCATATATTTATTCAAGGAATAGGATAGCTTTGCAAACTCTAATTCCATCTCGCCATTATCTATTTCTATTTCACTTTCAAAAAAAAGTTTATCCGAAAGTTTCCACAAAAATATCGGCGAAAAACCATAGGAATTAAAATTAACTTGCACATCCTTCTTTTGATTGGCTTCAAAACCAAACCAGGCAGCACCGGTTAACATAAATTTTGTGTTTCCAGGCGCATCAGAAAGAATTTTAGTGTCCAACTCAGTTTGGGTAGAATCCTGAGCATTGGCTGTTACTAAGGCTAGCATCAGCAAACTAAGCAATAATAATGCTGTTTTCAATAAAAGATCTCCTTTTAAAATAAATGATAAAACACATTTCCTATCGTAGCCTTAGGAGTTTCCTCCTTTTTAATAGTGATACCTTTATCTAAGATAAAGGTCTAATTTTATAATATTCTTAAATGGTGGTAAAGATTTTAAATAATAATAAATTGCAATTAAATCAACTGTATCCATTTTAGCATATAAGGCATAATACGGAATATAGTATTTTTCTTTTTATCAACTCCTGAAGTTATAGAACGATAGATTTCTCCATCGCTCCAACTTGATAATGAATACGGGATTATATTTTTTGCTATATATTTACCGGTTAACCCATTTTTTGATCAAAAATCTCAGCGCTAATCCCTTCAGTAACGGTTACAATTGGTCCGGAATATTTTGTCCAATCTATTTTTGAAAGACAATCTACGCAAACCAGTACATTATTTGCGAGATATTTTCCTCTTTCAATCCTCTCTTTTGTAAGTTCTACTTTAATATCTTTAACTTTGATGTTCGGTAGAAAATATTTCTGATACATTCCACCACAAATAATAAGAAGGGCTAATACACCCAAAAAAAACAATTGTAATTTTTAAAACTCTCTTCTTTTTCATAAACTATCCTTTAGTTAGTAGTAACTTACTCAATTTGGATTGTTTTATGAGCATTCCCTGCTGTTAAGGCAGGTAATATCATACTTTACATTTAAGTTCTGTTTTCAATTATCAATTTCTTTTAAATTGTATTATATATTTTTACCAAAAGAAATTTATACTTCTTCTGAATAAATTGAATAGTTATTAGTTATTTAATTAACTTATATCGAATGAGCTATTATTAATTTTACTTTACTTTAGTTTTACCAAATTCTCTGATATAATTCACTAAAAGCCAACGTTGTTGAACAGTTAATTCAGATTTGAAAGAAGGCATCGGTTTTCTACCTTCTGTCATTTTCCAGAAAATTGCACCGTCGGATTGTTTACGAAATGCCAAAGTGGTAAAATCACCCGGTACTTTTTCAAGATCCCCGCTCTTAGGACCGTCTCCCATTCCTTTTTTACCGTGGCAACTCAAACAGTTTTTAGTATATAGTACTTTACCTTCGGCGATAGATTGTTCGTTTGATTTTAAAGGATTGTTCAACTTGTCGGCTGATACCGGAGCAGTCCATTTACTGTCTTGGTTTCCCTGCAATATAGGATTTAAGAAAAAAGTTAGAATGATAATGGATGAGAAAATTAATAAAATAAATTTCATCCTGTCCAATCCTAAAAATTTTCCGTTTAATTTATGCTTGTTGTTCATTATCATTTGAAACCTTAGATTATGAATAAAAATAATAAGATATTAATATTTAAATGACTTGCTGTTTTATTTATTCCAACTTTACTTTTACATTTTTACCGGCTTTTTTAATCTTATAAACCTGAAATGCCACAAAACTGTATGCACACCATACACCTCCGATCAGTACCAAAAAAGTAAGAATCAAAGCAAACGGTGCATTAGGAGCCCAAAGCGTTCTCGGAAAATAATCTTTTTCGATTTTTAAAGGAACACCGATTTTCATTACGGACTGTGTTTCAATTGCACTATTTGTACTATTTTCTTCTATTTTGGCAACAATAACAATATTTCCGGCAGTATCTCCCGGAAAATCTTTCTTTGGAAGATCTATGCTTGTTTCTCCTTTTTCATCAGTCGGTATGTTCCCCATCGAAGATTCAATCGGCAATAAACCGAATAATCGCTTTACATAAAAATGAACTTCTATATCCTTCAAAGGCTTACCATCCGAAGAAGTTACTTTTGCGTTAAGCATCTTAGTTGAGTCGCTATTTCGCGTATAAGCAATCTGCAAGTGAATACCACTGTTTTCCTGTCCAAAAGAAAAGGTAGTTGGCAATAAACATAATGTAATAAAAAAGATGTTAATTATAAAACGACTATTCAGGAATTTTATAAACCGTATATTTTTTATAATTGTTTTCATATTACTTCCACTTTAAGTTTTTCATCTTCGTGAATAATATGTGATTTCCCGTCACCGTTTCCTCCGACCTGATGCTTTTTACCTTCTGCAACTTCCCATATTGAAATTATTGGAACCAAACGCGAAAAAATGATATATACCATAATAAAACCGGCTAATGATCCAAGAATAATAGACCATTCCACCCAAGTAGGAAAATATTGCGCCCAATCTGCGGATACATCCTGAATAGGTGTAAAAGGATGTTGCATTGTAGGAATAACAATCAGATATCTTTTTATCCATGCTCCAACCAGATTCAAAAATGAAGCTACTAATATCCAAGGTAATTTTCTTCCAAAAGAAAATGCTAAAATAAGCATAGGTATTAATACACTTCCAATCTGAAGCGTCCAATATAAGGGTGCATAATTACCATAAAACAGGTCACCGAGTAATCGACTTTCCGGAGTTGCCATTTTATAAGCCGGTACCCAGTATTCGTTAATATTAAAGTAAGCATAGAGCATTACAAAGGCAAGCAAAATTTGCCCAAGTCGTTTAAAATGATATGGAGTAATGTATTCTTCCAAATGGTATGCTTTCCTGAATCCCCATGTTGCAATAATTAATGCCGAAGTTCCGGACATTATTGCCCCTACCACAAAGTAAGGTCCAAAAATTGTAGAGTTCCATCCGGGTCGCAGTGTGGTGGCAAATATCCACGAAACCACAGTATGTACAGATACAGCGATCGGAATAATGAGTAAAGTCATAATATTCATACTTTTCTCAAGTAATCGCCACTGTTCTGTTGTTCCTTTCCATCCTAAAGACAATTTTCTGTAAATCCATTTTCGGAATTTTGATACTTGAAGTGATTGGGCAAAGCGGTCACGACATAATGCAATATCGGGTATAGCGGGAAGATACAGAAACAAAGTACTTCCACAAAGATAAGTAGTAATGCAAAGAACATCCCACACCAATGGAGATTGTATTCGCCCGAAAGCTAATAAATGCCAGACACGGTCAGGACGTCCCATATCTATAATTGGCATTAGTCCGCCAAATATGAGCGCTACTACTGTAATTACCTCAGCCATTCGTGTCAGGGGTCGGCGCCATTCAGCATTTGTTATACGCAGGATAGCCGACATCAAAGTTCCGGCATGGCTGATGCCGATAAAAAAAACAAATGTAGCAATGT
>JBAYGQ010000184.1:0-5892 GCA_041666585.1 Bacteroidota bacterium | reverse complement strand
TAAATTTGTAAAAAAACAATTACATTATGAGTATAACAAGCAGATATATATTAAGAAATCACATCGGACCGTTTCTGTTCGGAGTTATCTTAGTTGTCTTTTTATTTCTCTTTCAGTTTATTCTGAAATCCATTGACCAGCTTGTCGGGAAGGGATTGGACACATGGGTTATAATACAGCTTATCGCCCTGAATACTGCATGGATGCTTGTTCTGGCTGTACCAATCGGAGTTTTGTTCTCAACTCTTATGGCTTTCGGCGGTATGGCGGCTTCGCATGAAATCACGATTATTAAAGCGAGCGGAGGAAGTCTGTGGCGTATGATGACGCCGCTAATTATTTCCGGTGCTTTGCTGACGGCAGGTTTATTCTGGTTCAACGACGAAGTTCTGCCCGAAGCTAACCATCAGGCAAAAGTTCTGATGATAGATATTAACAGGAAGAAACCTACTTTTTCAATAGAAGCGGGACAGTTCTCGACTGCATTCGACGGATACACTATTCTTGCACGTCAGGTGGATTCTGTCTCCGGCAATCTTCGCGGGGTTACAATTTATGATAATTCAAAAAGCAATTCTACTAATGTAATATCTGCCGACTCAGGTGTAATCGCTTTCACATCCGATTACTCGAAATTAATTATCAATATGTATCAGGGTGAGGCTCATCAGTTTAATGTTAATAATGTAAAAAATTACAGAAAAACTATTTTTTCGCAATATCAGATTCTGATTAATGCAAGCGGTTTCAATTTTTCGCAGTCAGACATAAACACCGTTTCACGCGGCGACAGAGAGATGCACATACGAGATATGCAGAAAATCGTAGATGAATCTATGACTCTTGCCAATTCAGCTCAACAAAGAATTCAGTCTGTATATAAAAGACAGATGGATTTTATCAAGGGTACATCATACAGAAAGAGCGAATGGCAGGAATCCGAAGGAACTTCCTCAGACACAAGTTATGCCGAAGCTATCAGAAGAATTCAGAGCCGCGTCAGTTTTGTAAGGTCTGCTATTAATTCCGACCTGTCGCAGTACAATGATTATTCGCAGAGAGCCAAATCATACATAGTAGAAATCCAGAAAAAATATGCAATACCTTTTGCCTGTCTGATATTTGTATTTGTCGGCTGTCCGTTCGGAATAATCACGCGCGGAGGCAATTTCGGTTTCAGTGCCGCAATTACCCTTGGATTTTATGTTTTCTACTGGGCTTGTCTAATCGGAGGGGAGAAGCTTGCGGACAGAGGGCTCATAAGTCCTGTACTGAGTATGTGGCTCGGCAACATTTTACTCGGTGTTTTCGGATTAATCCTCACAATTAAAATCAACAACGAATCAATGAGCTTCCCCGGCTGGCATTTTTTCAAAAGAAATGTAATGAAAATAATAGATAGATTTAAGAAGAAATAGAAACAAATGAAAAAAATTTTATTCTTATTGTTATTCATATCAACAATAGCCTGCAATGATAAAATTGACAGAAAATTGCTTGATATTTGTGAAGAAATTATAGAAAATCCTGAGTCTATTAAAAACCTTGAAAAAAATTTTCCTGATTATTACAATAAGCAGTATCTTTATATATATATGAAAAATTCCGGTAACGTTTATACTATATCTAAATACATTCTGAATTTATTTCAAAAGAAAAACTTTCCTTTAAAAATTAAAGGGGATACAGTTGACAATTATTATTATATGGAAATGTATTACGATAAAATCAATCCGAAAATAAGGGATAAAATTAAATTATATCGTTTAGATATTTGGGAAAATGAAGACGATGGATTTCATATAGTATTTATTATGGATAGTACTAAATATTACATTTATGAAATAGGAGAATTACACAGATTAAAGGTGTACTGATTTTTTGCTCTTCTATTTTGTAATACCGTTTCAGACCTTTCTTCCATTTTTCACTATTCACTATTCGCTTTTCACTTAATAATAAGCAACCCCTGCGTCTCCACACTTGCTCCGCAACTAACTTTCACAAGATAATAACCTGTTGAAAGACGACTGCAATCAACTATTTTCTCGTTTGTACCAACAACACAATATTCTGTGAGATTCAAAACTTCGTTACCGAGACAATCGTAAATATTTATTTGTACCAGCGTTTCTGTTTCATTTGCAAATTTCAGTCTGAATGTGTTGTTTGCAGGATTAGGATAACAATAAGACATTCTATTGTATAACTTATTTTCATGATTTTCATCATCGTAACTATTTGTTTGAGGTTTTGAAAGCTTAAATATTCCACTTCTTGTCAAAGCGTAAACCGTATCAGCAAAAGATGAAAGTGTGTTGACTGTAATACTGTCAAGTCCTGAAAAAGTCCAACTTGTGCCATAAGCATTGGTATGAAATACACCTTTTGGAATTTGATTTACAGAAAAAGCTGCCCATAAAGTATTCTGAGAATCAAAAGATATAGCCGTAATCGTTGATTCAGAGAGACCTGAAGGTAATAACATTGTGTTCCATACTCCTCCGTAATGTTTGTACAATCCTTTTGAGATTGAAGAACCTACTAAAATTCCTTTTTTATTCGAAACAATAAGTGAAATTGTGTCGCCATTTAAACCTGATTCATCAGGAATCCAAGTACCACCGTTTATAGGGCGATGCCAAACTTTAGTTTCTGCATATTTCCCATAATGAAAAAGAAGATTTTGCCCATCAGTACAAAAACCTAAACCAATATCGAAAGAATTTGAGGATTTAAACCCGTTAGTATCCATACCCCAACTTAAATTCTTTTTTTTGGAATAAAGTAAAGTGGGGATTTGTCCGTATAATGAGGATGATAAATGTTGTTCGCCGGTTTCGTCAACTCCGAAAGAAGACATTTTATTTATTATCGAAAGTCCCAAAGTATCAGGATTCCAAATAATACCATCATCACTATTTAAAACCAGTAAAGGTGGAGCATACTGGCCGGTTTTTTGGGCTAAAATTGTTATTTCCCCTGTAGAATCTATCCAAAACTGTGAACCGGTCATGTAGCCTTTTACTGGATATGATTTGATCCAATCCTTATCACTGGAACTTTTGTAAAAAAATCCGGCATCAGTGCTGATAAGCTTTCTGCCGTTAGGTAATTTTATGAAACCGTAAGCAACTTTTGAGCGAGGTCCATGATTAGCTTCAATCCAGCTTGTACCTTGGTTTGTACTAAAGAATAATCCGAATGCGGTTCCTGCATAAAGGTTTATATCTGCAGTTATATCATTAATGATATTTAAACGCAAGGTATCAGCAGATAAACTTGTAATATCAATGCCAATTCTTGACCATGTAGTCCCTGCATCAGATGATCTGTAGAGAAATCCACCTGAACTTGCTAAAGCATAAATATTACCAAAAGCATCATCGGTAAATTTCTTAAACCTTCTTGTTCCGATAGTAGCTGTGTCGTGAAGCCAGGATACTCCCCCATTGATACTTCGATAAAGTCCGTTTGTGTTTGAGCCGACAAAAACTCTGTTTCGTTTGTCAACAAAAACAGAGTTCAAATAACCTGAAATAGGAAAAGTAGCATGTTTTTGCCATATATTGGAATTAGCGGCTTGAAAGAATAATCCGGTGGAAGTAGCTGCCCATACATTCTGTGCTGTATCAAGAGCTATATCTTTAGCAGCATATTCTCCACCAATTCCTGTCGAATCTATTTGCCAAGTGCTACCCTTATCTGTGCTTTTATAAACAAATGAGGTTGAAAGAATGTAAATATCATCTCCTAAAATCTTTAAGAACCTTTCAAATTTTCTACCTAATATAGATGTGTGTTCATCAGGATTTGACCAACTATTCAAATCAGAAGAAAACTGAGTTGTCAAAAATCCTCCTTCGTTACTCAACAACATTGCCATAGCTTTTGAGAATTTTTGAGCAAAATTTATTACCTGAAAAGGATCGGAGCATGCATATTTCCAGACAACTTTCCATACCTCAGGAGGAAGAGACAACTCTGATTGCTCAATATCCTTAATGTCCGTTATTTCAGCTAAGCCACTTCCATCTACATCAAGTAAGAATGTAGGACCATCTTTAATTTTTATTATGTCAGTATTTTTTATTGGTTTTACCAAAGGTGAATATTCTGTCGGTTCTTGGGAAAATAGATTTAAGAATATAAATGAAATAAAAAAAATTACAAATTGTAACCGTCTGATAAATTGTACCAAATTTTTCATAAATTATTCCTACTATTTATACAAAAAATTATAATTCACATTTTTATATTCTCTCTGATATTTTTTATTTTATTAATTCTATCTTCCTAGTAAGCATTGTATTGCCCGTTTTCAAGCAATAAAAATAAATGTTATTTCCGTATCCTGTCGCATCCCAGAAGCTTGAATAAACTCCCGGTTCTTGTTTCTGATTGACAAGTGTCGCTATTTTAGATCCAAAAATATCATAAATTTCTAAAATTACATTGCTTAGGGTAAAAACTGAATACTTTATTGTTATACCTGTGCTAAACGGATTTGGGTAGCCTTCAGTTTGTATTGTCCGATCTGATGTTTCTTCAATATCGGATAATTTTTGTATAGAAAAAGTTGAATCCGAGACAGCTTCAGCAGTATTGACTCCATCAGAAACCACAACTTTTATTTTATATTTTGTACCGTCAGGTGAAAAATATGTGTCTAATAAATAGGTGCTACTTTTAATATCTTCGAGAGATGCAGGAAACCATGTTACTCCATTATCTGAACTGATATATAAAAAATAAGTTAATGAATCGCCGTCAATGTCATTTGAAGTCCAATGTATCGGAATACTATCTCCTTTATATATTTCACCGCCTTTCGGGGAGACAATATTTATTGTAGGATTGTTAGGGGATATTAACCTAAAAGCTAATATTTTCCCTGATGAATCACAGATTTCAATTTTATGAAAAGAAGAAATAAATGGAATTTTTACAATAAAGGGCATTATCCTTGAAGTATCAACATCTCCGTAGTCATTTGTATAGAAAAAGTCTCTGTTGAATCCATATTGCTTAATGATATTTCCCTGAGAATCTCTGATTTTTATTCTATAATAAGTTGAATCAGTTTCAGTAGCTAAATCTGTATTATCACTATTATATCTTAGCCAGGCATCTAAAATTAAACTATCATTTACATAAACAGTTCCTGTGATTTGAATTATTTCAGGATCGAGGCTATTCTTAGTGAAAACGTCTATCAGACTTCTGTAATCTTCTTTATCAACCCATACATCAGATGTATCTCTTGCATGCCCCATAAAGTTTACAGGAGAATTTGTAAGTAATCTATAGTTTCGATATCTCTTTTCATTAACCCAAAAACCGAATGTAGATCTGCCGCTGCTCCATTTAGGTGTAAGGTATTCTTCTGAAATCTGAGGGAAAGGTTTTCTCCACAAACCAAGTGAGTGGCCCAATTCATGGGCATATACGCTGTGAATTGTTAATCTGTCTATTGTTACCCAATTTACAATACAACCGTTTTTAACGGGAGAACTGAATCTTCCATTTATTCTATCTTTGGATAAAAATCCTATATGATTATTTTGATTAATATTATCATCAACTGAAATTATGAACCTATTTACTCCTGAATATGAAGCTCTTAATGCCAATTTTCTCAAGTTATGCAAGAGGGAAGCATCCCTATCAATTTGTTGAATTGTATTCCAATTAGATAATGAATTATATCTTTCTACCCGAGCGTTAAAATTTATTTTTTTGTACTCTGGATTATCGCTTATGGGGAAAGCCGCAAAAACAAATTCCATAGATTCAAATATGTTATTTTTCCATGTACCGATTCCTTCTTTAGAAAAAAAATCTTTATCGTAAAACGAATCCAAAAAAATGAGAGGAAATATCATTACATTT
>JBAYGQ010000183.1:0-5898 GCA_041666585.1 Bacteroidota bacterium | reverse complement strand
TTTTTCCTTTGATTCACAATCTAATAACAGCAACATTTCTTTTCTTGTTTAAATATTTAATTTTTATAATTTTAAATTTACAATTATATTGTAAATCTGAAATCCGGCACTTAATTATTTCGGTTATTAAAGAAACTATCCGGATTAATAGAACTACATAGTTGCGGCTAATAGAATCTGAACACACGGAGCAAGATCCGGTTAAAAAATATAGATAATTTTTGTTTTCAACGGGAAAAGTATGTTTAAAAAGATTTTAGTAGCTAACCGCGGAGAGATAGCAGTAAGGATAATGCGTGCGGCAAGAGAACTGAGTGTCGAAACAGTTTCTATTTTCCACGAAGTGGACCGCGAAATGCCCTTTGTCCATAGTGCCGACTTTGCCTGGCGGATTTACGGTGAAACTCCGAAAGCGGCTTATCTTGATATACAACAAATTATTGAAGTTGCCCAAAAAAGTGGTGCTGAAGCTATACATCCGGGCTACGGTTTCTTATCGGAAAATGCAAAATTTTCGCAAGCTTGTATTGATGCCGGAATTAAATTTATCGGTCCCAAACCGGAAGCAATCGAAGTTATGGGTAACAAGACGAAAGCACGTGAACTAATGTCCAAGGCAGGAGTACCGATTGTTCCAGGTACACAGGAAAAAATTACCGACTTAAAAAAAGCATATGAAATTGCAAAAAAGTTAGGCTATCCGATTTTACTGAAAGCCTCGGCGGGTGGCGGTGGGAAAGGTATGCGATTAGTAGAAAAGGAAGAGGATTTTGTTGAGGGTTTCGAAGGAGCAAAAAGAGAATCACTAAAAGCTTTCGGCGATGATTCTATTTATATTGAAAAATATATTGTAAATCCTAAGCATATTGAATTTCAGATAATAGCCGATGAGCATGGTAATTATGTGCATCTTGGAGAAAGGGACTGTTCTATTCAAAGACGACATCAAAAAATAATTGAAGAAGCCCCTTCTACAGTCCTTGATAAAGATTTGCGTCGTCGTATGGGAGTTGTTGCTATTAATGCGGCTAAAGCTTGCGGTTACGTAAATGCAGGAACAATTGAATTTATTCTGGATAAAAATAAGAACTTCTATTTCCTTGAAATGAACACCCGTCTGCAGGTCGAACATCCGGTTACTGAGCGGATTACGGGAATAGACCTTGCTAAAGAGCAGATTTTAATCGCATCGGGTGAGAAACTCTCTTTTACTCAGGAGGAAGTGAATTGGCGTGGACATTCTATTGAATGTCGTATTTATGCCGAAGACCCGTTCAACAACTTTCTGCCATCCACTGGAAAAATTCAGTATCTGCGTGAGCCCGGAGGCAAGGGTGTACGCATAGACAGCGGTATTGAAACGGGTTGTGAGATTAATATATATTTTGACCCGATGCTCGCCAAACTTGTGGTTCTTGGAAAAGACAGGCTTGAAGCCCTTAACAGAATGGAACGCGCTTTGAGTAATTATAGAATCAAGGGTGTAAGAACAAACATTCCTTTTCTGCTTGCCGTTATGAAGCATCCCGAATTTCGCTACGGTTACTTCGACACCGGATTTATAGACCATTCTTTCGACTTTGATGTTCTTCGGAAAATGAAAGCGGAAAACGAGGAATTTGTTGCGGCTATTGCGGCTTTCGGCTATCGTATGCTGAGAAATAAACAAAAGCCTGCTTCTACGGACGGTTCAGGTAAAATCCAAACAAACAAATGGAAACAATCTCAAATCAAATTGAGAAATTAGAGAATGAAAGAATTAAAAAATATTATTTCAGTAAACTAATAAAAGATGGAACCATTAATACTAAAAATTGACGATAAAGAGTTCACAGCGGAATTTGTTCGCGATGACCATGTTTCGGTGTGGATAAACGGAAAAAAGTTTCAAATTGAGTTACTGAAAAAATACTCAGAAAATATTTTCTCTTTTGCAGTTGACCAGAAGCTTATGCAAGTTCAACTCGATTTTGACAATGATGACAACCTACTTCTCTCGCTCGACGGATTGACTTACGAAATTTCCATTACAAATGAAACAAAAAGAATGCTCGCAAAGTTTATCCATACGGATAATGGAACAGGAGCAGGAGGAAACTTCAAGTTAAAGGCACCCATGCCCGGAATGATAGTAAAAATATTAGTTGATGTCGGTACAGAAGTTTCAAAAGGTGATAAACTTGTGATTATCGAAGCAATGAAAATGGAAAATTCACTAACATCACCCGTTGCAGGAATCATTAAATCTCTAAATGCAAAAGAAGGTACAGCAGTTGAAAAGGGTGTACTGCTAATGGAAATCGAAAATCATTAACAACTTTATAATTATAAGAAACTTTGAAAAAAGGAATAGATTATGGATGATAAGAAAATAATTGACCTGAAAATTAAAAAAATGAATGACCTGAAATCGCAGGCTATGCTCGGCGGCGGTCAGAAACGTATTGACGACCAGCATGCAAAAGGCAAGCTGACCGCTCGCGAAAGACTCGATATTCTCTTGGACAGAGGCAGTTTCCGCGAAATTGACGCACTTGTTCATCATCATTCCGACCAGTTCGGATTAGAAAAAACTGTTTTCTACGGCGACGGTGTTATTACAGGTTATGGTACAGTTCAGGAGCAAAAAGTTTTTGTTTTTTCTCAGGATTTTACTGTATTAGGAGGAAGTCTGGCAGAAGAGCATGGTAAAAAAATCTGCAAAATTATGGAAATGGCTTTGAAAAACGGTTGTCCCGTTATCGGTGTTAATGATTCCGGCGGGGCGCGCGTACAGGAAGGTGTAATCTCGCTTGGAGCGTATGCGGATATTTTTCTGCTGAATACTCTGGCTTCGGGTGTTGTACCGCAGATTTCAATTATTGCGGGTCCCTGTGCAGGCGGAGCTGTGTATTCACCTGCAATTACAGACTTTATCATAATGGTCCAAAAAACTTCTTATATGTTCGTTACGGGTCCAAAGGTTGTGAAAACGGTAACTCACGAAGACTTGACTTCAGAAGAACTCGGCGGAGCGGATGTACACGCATCCAAAAGCGGGGTAGCACACTTCGTAGCCGAAAACGATATGGAGGCTGTAGAAATAGTGAAAAAGCTAATGACATACATACCTCCGAATAACGCAGAAGATCCGCCATTTTATCCATCGTCCGATTCACACGAAAGAGTGATTGATGAACTTAATTACATTGTTCCGGCTAATCCCAATCAGCCATACGATATGAAAGAAGTAATCACAAAAATTGCCGATGACGGACAGTTCCTTGAAGTACACAAACATTATGCACAGAATATTATAGTAGGATTTATACACCTCGCAGGACGTCCAATCGGAGTTATCGCAAACCAGCCTGCTGAAATGGCGGGTGTGCTTGATATTGATTCATCTAAAAAAGCAGCACGGTTTATACGTTTTTGCGATTGCTTCAACATTTCGATTCTAACTCTGGAAGATGTTCCCGGATTTATGCCGGGGGCACATCAGGAGTGGAACGGTATTATTGCAAACGGAGCTAAACTGCTTTATGCTTATTGCGAGGCTACCGTGCCAAAGGTTACAGTGATTACACGTAAAGCCTATGGCGGTGCTTATGATGTGATGAACAGCAAGCACGTCAGGGGAGACTTGAACTTTGCATGGCCCACAGCGGAACTTGCTGTTATGGGAGCAAAAGGAGCAGTCGAAATAATTTTCAAAAAAGAAATTGATACAGCTAAAGACAGCGAAAAGCGAGAATCGGAGCTTATTGACGAGTTTAATGAAAAGTTCTGCAATCCATACATCGCTGCTTCCTACGGCTATATTGACGATGTGATTGAGCCTAAATACACTAGACAGAGACTGATTGAAGCATTCAGTTTATTAGAAAACAAGGTGGACAGAAATCCGCCGAAGAAGCATGGAAATATACCGTTGTAAAATGATTTTTAATTATAACTTTTTCAATCTTTTATACAGCGAACTGAATAACCATACGTCTTTTGGGACCAGACCCTTGATAAACTTGCGTAAGTTGTGGTAAGGAAACTGTACCACGAGTTTGTATCATTCTTTTCATTAGAATTCCACCAAAAACTATATTCTTCAATAGCTACGAATTCTCCGGATATACCGGAACGTGAACCACCTGGAAGAGCTGAAAAACCGCTTTCATTTGTTGCTCCAGTATTGGGACTGATCCAGTATGTTGTACCAGTAAGTTTAAGTTTGCCTCCCGCAATATATTCGCCACCTAGATAAATATATAGAGTTTTCCAATCATTCAAACTTGGTATATGCCAACCATCCGGAGCTAAACCTCGTGAGTCATTAACTGCAAACCAATTGTATAATTTTCCAAATTCAGAAACTATTGCAGAATCATTATTGTACCAGCACCAAGCTCCAGTTGTTAGGTTAATCCATTTATTATTATCCGTGACTTGAGGTATTGGTTCACCGTTTCGATAGTGGTCAACATCTAGATTTTTTAACATCCAAACTTGTGTACCAATAGTTAATGGTAAATATTCATCAATTGCGAACAATATACTGTCAATTTCATTTAAATAATAAGTTTTCGGATAAATTGAAATGTAAACATTTAATATCTTCTTATTTAAAGAATCCTTTTCAAATTTTATATTGTCAATTATTTGTGATGGGTAGTAAGCAGTCAGCGAATCTCGATAGAATATCTTCATAACATTATTGCTTTGACTTTTTATAATGTTGATATTATCAATTTCATCCAAATTAATTGTTTTCACACTATCATTATTCAGATAAAATTTAATTAGTGGCTCCTGCTGTGCAAATAGTAATGAACCAAATAAGAAAAACGATAAAAAAAATAAAATCTTTTTCATAAATTAGCTTTCAATTTATTGTTAATAATCGAATATTCAGGTGGACTCCACCTCCGAGGTGGAGTCCACCTTATCATTATTTTATGACGAGCATTTTTCTGGTTTGAACTTCGTTTTTGAAACGTACTTCGTAAAAGTAAACACCGCTCTGCACGCGTTTATTATTTTTATCAAAACAGTTCCATTGCAAAGTATTTTTTCCGGCTTGGCATTCTTTGCATTCAAGACTCTGAATTTGATTGCCGCTGTTATCGAAAATAGTAACAACAACATTTCCGCTTTCGGCGATTTCAAATTCAATACTTGTCTGCTCAGTGAAAGGATTAGGATAATTTCCTTTTGTAATGAGGTTGCTTGTTGTCTGCTCCCTCTCCGCAACAGCGGTTACATTTTCGAATTGAATCTTTTGAATTTGGGAAACAGCAATTTTTTCGACCTGATTGTTTTTAAGTGTGATAAGCAAAGTATCGCTCTGCGCCTTAACATTCAGACTGAAAGCAAGGATTAGTACAATTACAAAAATTAGGTTTTTCATTTGAGTGTCTTTCTATTGTTTAGAGTTTATTCATGTATAAATCCCAGATTGGGAAGCACATTTCATAATCATTCCAAATCAAATCCCCGTATTTTATAGAATAGCCGGCAAATAACTTTTCATCAAGGTATTTTTATGTCATAGTATTTTTTGCATTCTTCAAAAATTCTCCGAAATCTATTATTTTATCCTGATTATCAGAAAAAAATAATTTAATTTTATAATTACCCAGATATTCTGCATTTTTAATAGTTATTGTCATTTTTTCTAATGTATCTAAAATAACAAAAATAAATTCTTGTTCATTTAAAAATTAACGTAGTAACTTAATAATTATTGAAATTCTTATATAGCAAATTTAATCAATGTATTGAATACTACAAACTAATATATTAGATACCTGCAAATCTTTTTTGCTCTATTAACTGCTAACAAAAAAATTCTTTAAGTTTGAAATATAAATTTTATTAAATCCGAAAAGATAAATGCTTAATTAAATGAAGAAAGGATAATGG
>JBAYGQ010000182.1:0-5907 GCA_041666585.1 Bacteroidota bacterium | reverse complement strand
TTTTTTTGTAATTTGTTTTTATCAAAGAACTTGTGAAAATGGGTTGCACCGCATTGCACCGATTTTTGTGTTTTTTTTCTGTACCCTGAGCTTGCCGAAGGGAAATTTTCTGAATACTCATTTCGACAAGCTCAACGAACTTTAATTTTCTCGCAAAGCCCGCAGAGGACGCAGAGGGATTCAAAGAACAGTTATACAAAAATAAAAGTTCTTTGTGATATGGAAAGAAAATGGATTGAAAATGAATTAAGAATTATTTCGAAACACTATCCCATTCCATCGTATCGCGACTTATCATTTCTACTGAATAGACTATCGCATTAACTCCCCAAACAGCAAAAGTAATAACACCGAAATTCTGATATAACGAAACTTCTTTTGAAGGGAAATCTTTTCCATTAAACTTTACTTTAATATAATTATTATTAAATTCAAATTCTAAAATGTTCCTACCTAAAATATCAGAACCATAATCCCAGATATTTTGTATACTATATTGACCTGAATATTGAGCAATTTCAACTTTACCATTTTTGCGAACATATAATAAATTACTCAAGTTCAAATTGTCTAAAGCAGAACGAAAATATATACCAAACCAATTTTTTCTAATTTCTTCTACCTGACCTTCCAATAACTTAGTAATTTCAAACTCTACTTTCACAGAACCATCTTTCATTTTTAAGTAATCATCTTCAGTATGTGAAGCAAAAGGGAAACTTGTATTATTTATGCCAATTAACTCAAAAGGAACTTCCTTTTTAAAATAAAATTTCCCTAATTTATCAGAAAAAGGAAGTTCTTTTATTTTAAAGAATGTATCAAGATATTTAATAATTTTATCAAATAAATCACCTTCATCTTTATATTTGTGCACCTCGAGATTACGTATATCAAAACCTAATTCTGTCAGTGACCTACCTGTTACCCTAAAAATGTTTTTATCATTCATTAAAGCAATTCCAAGTTCAAAATGAACATTAGGATTGTTATTGGTCAAATCTGCTATGACTATATCGGATTCTTGAATTATTTTTTTAAATTGATCATTTAATTCACGATTATGTGCCTTAAATGTATTTATCTCACAAATAACAGGAGAAGGACCAACTTCTTTATTTCCAATGGTTATACTAATTCCAAAAGATTTATCTTTGTAATTGCCTCTAATTCTATCCCTAATTTTTTCATATAGATTATAAGTCGCTGAATCAAATGGAATAGCAAAAAATATTTTATATTCTTCTTTCATTGCCAATCACCTTTTATCTTGGTTTATAAATTCGATTGCTTTTTCTTCTGACTCTTCAATTGCTATTTCTACTGCACGCATGGCGGTTTCTAAAAGTTGCTCAGATTGTTTTTTTAATCTGAAACTTTCTTCAACTAGTTCAGCAATTTTTACTTGTTTAGGATAATCAATCACCGGAACAATAACATTTTCAATATCATCCTTACGCCAATGTAAAATAATAGAACCACCGGCATCACGTTCTGCCTGCATTTGAACCAATTTTGAATTTAATGCAAGTGTTAAATATTCAGGGATAATTAGTTTTTTATCCTTAACCGTTAAATGAAGGATTGCACCGGAAGTTACTAAATCCATATCTTTACGAAGCATATAAGCAGTACCCACACTACCGTCTTTAGAAAAAAGAATTGTTTCTTTTTTTGGCTTTAACGAATTTAGTAAAACAGAGTTTTTTTTGCAATAAGTAGAAGAAAGTTTTTTCTCAGGTTCGTTAATTCCAAATTTATTATAATCAGAAACTCGCAAAAATGGTAAACCTTCATCAGAATAAGCATCGGAACCAGGTTCAATTGATTTTTTAATGTCAACTAATTTAACCAATCGATCATGCTTTTGAGATTTAATTTTCAAAATCACATCTTCATATTTCTTTTGGTAATACTCAGCATCTAATCTACCAGACGCTAAAAATGATTTTTTAAAACTTTTCACATTTATAGGGTCACTACAAGGCTCATAATTATTTAAGCCAATGGTTTCCAAAAGGAGATTCTCAGCTCGAGAATACGAAACTATTGAATTTGATTTAAATCTTTCTGATTTTAAAAGTACTTCTTTGATTTTTTGTTGAAAATCATATGTTACAATTGGTATAATCAATGAACCGACCTCTTGTAAATTCATATTAAATTGCCCTGTTGGTCTAGCGATTCTTCTTACTTGTTTATGCCCGTACTTTGATATCAAAAAAGCAAAAATAAAATATGAATTAAATTCTGTTAGAAATTCTTTTTTAACTCTAAGTAAAGCCATTGCTTGAGTAATATTGGCCTTAGGAAAATCTTGTGCTAAAATTGAGCATCTTCCAATTACATCAGTCGTTGCTCCCACAATATTTATTAGTATATCGTTAACTTTTAATTCAGTTGATTTCATTTTTTTATTTGTTTCTTCATCGATATAAAAAAAATTAATATCGGAAGAAGAACTTAAAATACCATTTCTGATATTATCAGTTTTTAAAAGTATTATACCTTCTTTTAAATTTTCATCTCTTTCAATTGGAGTTGTACCACTTTTTATAATACAAATTTTTGATAAATCATAAAAATTATTTTCAAAAGATTCTTTTAAAAACTCCTTTTGAAAATAATAGCTATCAAATCTTGCTGAATAGCTTGCATTTAAGATATAACTTAAATTTATAATACTAACTTCAATCCCTTCCAACAATGCCTTATATTTGGCTTCGTTGAAAGGGGTATTTAAAAAAAACTTAGTTTTTCCTTTTTGGCAAATTCGGCAAATGCTTCTGCTATACCGTCCTTTGTTAAACCATCGTGGTTAAACAAATCGTGTTTTACAATTAAATGCCCGTGGGTGTCCAGAAGGTATTCATCCAGATTTTGAGGTAATGCATCGTAATAGTCAATGGGTTCAGCAACTACACCAACTTTTTCTTCTTTTTTTGTTGACTTCGCAAAATCTTTTTTACGAACAAATATTTTATCACCGCTGTTGTCTTTGCTAGGTTCCTGCATTGTTGCAAAGAAAATAGGATAGTCATCTACTTTAGGGCATAGTTTAACGTCCCACTTTTGCACAAATAAAACGCTTGTTTTAGTTCCAGTATGCGGTTTAAAAACGTTACCGTGCAAACCGACAACTGCCAGAATACGACAGCGTTCTGCAATAAATTCTCTTATTTGTTTGTCGCTACTGTTATTAAAGCGACCTTGCGGTAGCACAATAGCCATACGTCCGCCGGGTTTAAGGAAATCCAGATTTCGCTCAATAAAAAGAATATCCCTGCCAACTTTTGTTTGATATTTGCCGTTTGCGTTTTTACCGAGTTCGTATTTAGCAAGTATCCTGCTTTCTTTAATATCCCCGGCAAAGGGTGGGTTTGCCATAAGAATATCAAACTGAAAATCTTGATTACTATTTTTTTCTTTTCTTAATCTTTTAAATTTTCTCCAGCCTTCGCTGTAAACATCGAGCCAGTCCTCATCATCTTTTGTTTTTTCTTCCCAGCGTTCCCAATCGAGAGTATTAAGATGCATTACATTTGTTTGTCCGTCACCTGCAATTAGGTTAAGTGTTCGCCCGACCCTGACAGCCTTTTCGTCGAAATCAATAGCAAAAACTTTATTCTGTACATAATCAATACAGCGTGAAGGTTTGTCTTCAAGAGTAAACAAATGGCTTTTATCAAGTCCTTCATCTTTTAAAATTTGTTCCCAAACGTGAAAAATAGTATGAACAGGAAAACCGCAACTGCCTGCCGCAGTATCTATCATAATTTCGTTTTCTTTCGGGTTAAGCATTTTTACAGCCATATCTATAACATAACGTGGTGTAAAATACTGCCCTTTTTCGCCTCTACTGCTTTTGTTAATTAGGTATTCGAAAGCTTCATCAACAACATCAAGGTTCGAATTAAATAGTTTAACATCTTGCAGTGAAGATACACAAATAGAAAGGTGAGAAGGTGTAAGATTAATTTTGGAATCAGGTGTAAATACTCCGCTCCATTTATCTTTCGCCTTGTCAAACAATATTTGTAATTTATTTGTTAAATCAGTTTCGGTATCGCCGTAATTTCTAAATTCCAAATGTCGTTTGCGGTTTCTTCCGCTTTCCAGTTCATCATAAAGTTTAGTATAAATGAGCTTAAAGAGTTCTTCGAATACATCAACACCCGCATTAGCCAGGACTTCGTCCTCCATTTCAAGAATCAGATCTTTCAGTGATTTACGTTCAGTAACTAATTTGTCTTTTGCAATTAGGTCGTCAATAGTCCAACGCTCTTTTAATATATCTGATAGTTTTTCATCTGCTCTTGGTATGCTTGGTAAATCTTCGAAATAATTCGGATCTTTACGATGATAGTAAGAAATAGAATCACCGTTACTCCAAATACCAATCGGTGCACCGGTGGCGTTACAGTATGATTTTAGTTGCTCTTTCCCATCTTTTAGTTTCGGTTTTTTTAGCTCGACTATGATATAGGGTGTAGTGGTTTGGTCTTTGTCGTAAATTACAATATCAGCTCGTTTTTTTTCTCTTCCGAATGTAACATTGTATTCAAGTTCCATTTTTGAAGTTGAATAACCGAAATCCTGAGTTAATACCATTACATAGAGTTGTCTGATTACTTCTTCGGGTGTAAGTCGAATTTCTTTGCCCCGAATTATGCAATCAATATAAGGAACAGATTTGTCTTTGCTATCCTTATTTATTATTTTTTCTTCAAGTGCTTTGATTTTTTCAGGGCTGAATTGAGTTAGTTTGTAATTAGAATCTTTGAGGATTTCTGCTAAAGTCATAATATATTTTCCTTTTTAATAAAATCAATTTAAAAGGTCATCGCCGAGTAATAGTTGGTTCTCATTCTCTTTTTTCATTATACGAAATGATAATCACAAATTTAATAAAAAAATATGAATTATTGTTTGAAACGGTTTGAGAACAGAGAAATTGAAAATTGAAGAAGAGCATAAAGGTTGGATTCCACGCTTCGCTCTGAATGACAATTTTATTCAGCATTCATAATTCAGAATTTTTTAATAATTATTCCGTTTTTTTTTCTAATTTTAAATTCGGATTGAAACTCTATTTAATAATTATATTTACGGTGCTTAATGAAATGTAGATTTATCCTTGCTTTGTCGGTGTTGATGTTTGCTTTTGCAATTAATGTATCGAATGCCTGTACAAATTACTTAGTATCAAAAGGAGCCTCGGTTGACGGCTCTGTTATAATAACATACAATGCGGATGCCGGCGGTTTTATGGATCCGCTCTATTATGCACCTGCAAAGGACTGGGGAGCAAGTGATTCGGTTTTAGTTTATGAATGGGATACCGGGAAATATCTCGGTAAAATAAAACAGGTGGCTCATACTTACCTTGTGGTGGGCAACATGAACGAGTATCAGGTAGCAATCGGTGAGACCACTTTCGGAGGTCGTCCGGAGCTTAGGGATACGAATGCGATTGTTGATTACGGAAGTCTGATGTATCTTGCTTTGCAAAGGGCAAAAACAGCAAGAGAAGCTATTAAAGTTATGGGCGGACTTGTTGAAGAATACGGCTACCGCAGTTCCGGAGAGTCTTTTTCCGTTTCCGATGCTAACGAAGCTTGGATTTTGGAAATGGTTGCCAAGAAGGACGAGCGCGGTGCTTTGTGGGCGGCAAGACGTGTGCCGGACGGCTATGTATGCGCCCATGCCAATCAAGCGAGAATTCGCGAAGTTCCGCTGAAAGACCCCGAAAATTGCATGTATGCTCCCGATTTAATCAGCTATGCAAAGAAAATGGGATGGTATAAACCTGAAATTGGTGAATTCAGTTTTGTTGATGCTTACTGTCCGCTTGAACCCGGCTCGCTGTTGTTCTGCGAAGGCAGAATCTGGAGTTTCTTCAGAAAG
>JBAYGQ010000181.1:0-5914 GCA_041666585.1 Bacteroidota bacterium | reverse complement strand
TAGGTTCTTATAAAACGGTGATTCAGACTGATTGTACAAAAATAAAACCTAATCGTATGCAATACTCCTTTTTTTTTCCACAGAAAAATCTAAGTTATGCACAATTGAATAAAATAATTCACAAGTTATCCACAATATTTTTTATATTTTTGAAATTCAATGTTGTTAAAACTTCAAAGGACTAGCGAAATGAAACGCATTTTTATCTTTTTTTTCTTAGTGGTCTTTCCTTTTTGTGTAAATCCGCAATCAGCACTAAGCTTTGATTTCTCTCAGCCAGAAAGTATTGTTCATTCATCGCTTTTGAACAAATACTTAGTCTCCAACGCTTATGGTGCAAATATCCTTCTTTACGATAAAGAGGGAAACTTGGACACATTTATTGTTAATAACCTTAGTTCTCCGAAAGGTCTTATGATTCTTGATGATGTACTTTATGTGGCTGATAATCTCAATCTGAAAGCATTTAATCTTACAGATAAATCACTGAAATTCTCCGTGCAAATAGTAAACACTCCTTTTATAAACGACATTGCGGCTGACTCAGCGGGAAATATTTATCTTTCGCATACAAGCGGAGACAAAATTTATAAATATAATATACAAACTCAAAATATTGAACAATTAGCAGTTAAAAGCCAGATACTCAAACCCAACGGACTGATGTATGCTCAAGATAAAAACTCATTGTACTGTGTATCCTTTAATCATCCGGGTGCGATTTATACTATTAATTTGGACTCTCTAACAGTCAAAACGAAAATATTTACAACGAGATTTTATTTCGACGGAATTGCAAACGATAATTCAGGAAACATTTACGTTTCATGCTGGGACGACATCTACAATCCTATTAGCACGGGAAATATCTTTAAATACGAAGGGGGGAATTATGACAGCGGAACTGAGTTTGCCTCTAATTTATCAGGTCCTGCTGATATTTATTTCGATTCTACTGAAAATTTTCTTTTTGTTCCTGTAATGGCCGGCAACGATGTTCTTTCTTACGATTTGAATCCGGTAACACAGATAAAAGAGATTGATAAAAAAATGAATAATCTTAGAATTAATCCCAACCCCTCTACCGGAATTATCAATGTAATCAGCAATTTATCTTCAGGAAACATCTCTGAAATTTCTATTATTAATACACTTGGAATGGAACTTTACAAACGAAACATAAATTCAAGTCAAAGTTATAATGAAAAAATAGATTGCACAGGCTTTCCGTCAGGTATGTATCTTTTCTGTTTAAAAACAAAAACTGCAGTTATTGTAAAAACTTTTATAATACAGCATTAAAAAATGAATTCCTCTTTTTCAAAAGGAAATTGCTTTATTCGGAATAATTCGTAGTTAATTATTAAAGAAAATTATAAAATCAAAATAATTTTGCATCTTTTTCGCTTTTAAAGTGTTAATAAAAATAGAAAATATGTAATTAAAAGGATAAATGAAAAATATTTATTCGACATACTCTGACGAACAGTTGGTTTCGATGCTGGCTGAGGATAAAGTAAAATCTGAGAGGGCTTTTACCGAGCTTTACAACAGATACTCTTCCAAGGTGCATGCCTACTGCTTGAAGGTGCTTAACAACAGGGAAGCTGCCGAAGATATTTTTCAGGAAACCTATATAAGGTTTTATCAAAAAGTTAAAACGGATTATAATCAGACAAATGTACCGGGCTTTTTGATTACGATTGCAAGAAATTTGTGCTTGAATTATAAGAGGGATAATGTCCCGACAATACCGATTGAAAGCGATGATTTTGTTTTTGAAACTTCGAGAGGATACGAAAATACTGAGTTGTTGGATTTGATAACAACCTCTCTCGAATTATTAGACTTTGAATACAGAGAAGCTTTTGTACTGCGTGAATACGACGGACTGTCTTATAATGAGATAGCAGAAGTAACCGGAATCACAATAACAAATGCAAAATCGAGAGTATTCAGGGCAAAGCAAAAAATAAAGGAAGTTCTTTCTCCTTATTTGAAAGATTTATGTAAATAAACTGAATAATAAATTTATTTAAGATAAAATCAATACTCTGCAAATGCAGAAAAAACTAATTAGAAAAAAAATTATATTTGGAATAGAAAAATGGAAACAGAACTTTTAATTCACGATTTTTTGGACGGTACACTCGAAGCCGGTCAGGAAGAAAGTCTTTTTATGTCGCTTTCTTCAAATGATGAGCTTCGGAGCGAACTGAAACAGCAATTAGCAATTAAACAGGCGATTAAAGGCGATACAGCCGCTTTTACGCCCGCCGCCCAATCCACAATGCAGGTATTTTCGGCACTCGGTTTTGCCGCACCTGTCGCAACTGCGGTTCTGCCGCAAAGTTTTGCCTCGAAGTTGAGCGGAACAGCTCTTAAGTACAGGCAGGGTATTGCAGGTGGTTTGATTGCGGGGGCTATTACCGCCGCATTGATTTTCTCCTTGTTTCCGTGGCAAAAGAGTACGGATGTTTTAGTAAGAGCTGATGCTTCGCAATCGGGTATAGCTAAAGAAACTTTGCTTTCTTCTTCTGTGCCTTTGATGTCCAGCGTTGCTCAGGATATTGACAAGACTCCCGAAGTACGGACAATCACGAAAATCAAGTATATAGAAGTACCCAAATATATTCAGGTGCCTGTGGCTTCGAATCAGCCGGCAAATAATGAAACTTTAGCCGACAACAGTCAGCCGATGAGTCCTGTGCTGAATTCATCTAAGCTTGATGAGTCAACAAATAATAAACTAAAGTACAATTATTCTAATACCTTTAACCGCATACCGGGAATTTCCGATGCAGGTTTATTTAATTTCAAAACTAACGAAGACGAGCCTCTCGGTTTTACCGTTGAATTCCGTGGTTTCCAGCAGTGGAACCTCGAAAGGGCTACAATCGGACCTAATGAGAATATAAAGTTCGACAATTCCCTTTTTGGGCTTTATTATTCCTTATTTGACAACTTACTATTTAAAAATGACAACCTGACCGTAGGTGCAGAAGTCCGACAGGAAAAGTTCTTCCAGAGATTCACTGGTAAAGGAGTAAACGGAAAAGATTATCAATACGAACAACAACCTAACTTTACAAGTGTTAATGCGGCTTTCAGATACTATTTGTCCCGAAGTTACTGGAATGTAACCCCATGGGCTCAGCTTACATTCGGAGGAGTGAGTTCCGGTGTAATAGGACGAGCAATGCTCGGAGGCAAATATACTCCTTATCAGGGCATATCATTCAATGCGGGTCTTGAGTACAGTAAAATGTTTTACAATCATCAAAATGTAGGGTTTAATTCAGACAAACTTAGTTTTAATTATGGAGTTGCTTTTGCTTTTTAGTTTTGAACATAAGAAGACATCTCGTACCGACGCTCTGCGTTGGTACGAAAACAAAATAGAAATTGAAAATGACTGAATCAAAAAAAATAAAATATGTTTTTCTAATACCTTTGCTGTTTGTAATAGTATTATTAGGATACTCTTGCAATAGTGATTCATTAGGTATTGAAAGAAACGTGATTATTACTCCTCTTGATACTAATAAAGCCGACACAACTAAAAAACCGATAATTACAAAAGTAGGCGGAATAATTGATTCAATCTACTTTGTCGAAGAGTTTACTTATGATGCCGAGCGAAGTTACTTCCCGCTGAAGATAGAAGTCAACAGAACTGTTTCCTTTGCTATTGTTGATACAATCACAAATCCTCC
Organism: Bacteroidota bacterium; assembly: GCA_041666585.1. Lineage (GTDB taxonomy): Bacteria > Bacteroidota > Ignavibacteria > Kapaibacteriales > UBA2268 > JBAYGQ01. Next base: position 2,198 of record JBAYGQ010000181.1, on the reverse strand, counting down.
TGCTGTATGGGTTGACCTGAGAATAGAGAATACGAATCCCGACTGGATTTACAAAGATCAGTTTAACAGGCAATTCTATTCTTCAATTGTGCAGATGAAACTTGACTCTTTTCCCTCAGAAGGCAGTTACAGATTGAACGGCTCCGCTTCAAGCGGCTTCTGGTCGGAAATTATGACTAAGAAAGTAAGCACGGGAGACAGTACTTTTCTTTCAGGAACAGATACTAATTTCGAGATTGTTTTCACGAAAACAGGTAAAAAAACTATTAAAGCTACAACTACAGCCAGAATTCAGGATGCTACCGACCCCTCTAAAGATGTTTACCTGAACGGCAGTTTTATAATAGTATATCCTTAAAACATACTCCTAATAATATTATTAGTATCGAAAACTTGTTCCGGTTCCCTGAGCCTGCCGAAGGGAATATCATACAAAGAAAATATATCACAGTTGCTCATTTAAACAAGCTCAACGAGCGGAATTTTTTATTAAATTGCATTAGCAGAAAATAACTTAAATGATAATTAAAGGAAGTTTATGTTAGCTCTTTCTTCTGTTCTTATTAGTTTGGCACTTGTTTTCTACTCACTCGGTATTTGGGCGGAGCGGTTCGCAAAGTACCTGAAACCCTGGCATGTAATTACTTTTTGGTGCGGATTTTTATTTGACCTTGCCGGGACATTTTGCATGCACTTAATGTCGAAAGATTCTTTGAATTTGTCTTCTATGCACACTCTAACGGGTCAGGTAGCAATTTGGCTTATGCTTATTCATGCGAGTTGGGCTACTTATGTTATCTTTAAAGGAAGCGAAAAAGCCCGTATCGGTTTCCATCGTTACAGTCTTATTGTTTGGCTTGTTTGGCTTATTCCCTATTTCGGCGGTATGTACCTGGGAATGAGTAAGTAATGTTTTTTAAAATTAGAAAATTATCTGAATCCTGATTTACGGAATTGAAGGCTAAAGCTTTTGGAATTCAAATAATGGTGTTCCTTTATTGCCGGAGTCATCATAGAAATCCATAAAATGCAGTTTGTAGTAAAATCCTGATACGCTTTTTATAATATAAACAACTTTGGGGTCAACTATGTAGGAACTTGTGTTCAGGTCAAAAAATTTCCAATCATGACCGATTGCATTTCTTGTTTTCAACAAATGTAATGTATCTAAAGCTCCGATATTGACTGAATCAAAAACTGCATGTTTCAGCATTGCCGCTTCACCTCCGTTAGGATTGAGATAAGCACCGACTACGCTGTACCACATACTGTTACTGTCATTTGCAGTCAACAATTCAGTATATTTCGAGAAAACCAGGTCCCATTGCTCTTTCAGCGGTTCAATCTGAAGTAAATTACCTGTTTTTTCCAAAGATAAATAAGTATAATTGTAATCATTGTTTTTGGTAATTGTGTATTCGTGAGAAATATTATCTTTTAAATTAGCATATACCACTTTAAATGTTTTATTATCATAATCAAGAATCCGGAACTTAACATTACCCAATTTTTTACCGATTTCGTTTGTACCTCTGTCAACAATATAAACTTTCCCGAGTGATACAATTTTGTTATTTTCAACAGTCCACCATTTTCCGATAGCGGTAGAATCCAAATTACCTGAAGGGCTATCGTAAATCCATTGTTCTTCTGTTATGGTGTCTAAATCGGCTGTACTTACTTCATCAAACGATTTAAAACCCAAATCCGCAACCTTCATAAATTTTGCCGAATTTAATATTATATAATTAGATGAATCCTTGCACGCAAAGCCAAGGTCCCAAATATAAATATCATTAAAATTCAAAAACTTATTCTGGTCAAGACTAAAAAATACCTGATCGGAATAATTTGGTCCCAAAGTTACCTTAGAAGATAAAACTCCGCCTCTGTCAAAAGGTTGTACAGGATTTTCACCCGGTATGCATGACCAGCAAATGAGCAATGTTACGATAATCAAAAAATATTTATACATTATAATACCTTAATTCGTAAATTCAAGAAATATGACCTCCCCCATCCTACGGGGAAAGTACTTGAAGGAGCTTGAGTTCCGCCGGATTGCGCCGGTGAAGAAAGAATATCTTTTACATTGAAAACATTTTTTACACCAAACGTAAATTCAAAAATATCAAGGAAATTTTTAGAAATGTTGAAATCCATCATATTATAATCTTCAGTAAAATACTCCTGTACTT
>JBAYGQ010000180.1:0-5940 GCA_041666585.1 Bacteroidota bacterium | reverse complement strand
GAAATAAAATTACTGAACTACCCTATATGGCATCAATCAATCAGAATTGTGTTTTGAATGTAAGAAGTAATAAACTGACTTTTGAAGATTTGGAAGTGAATGTAATCTTCACTGATTTCCGGTATGAATATCAGGACACTGTTCTACCAATTGAAACATTCAGTTCTTATTTGCAAACAAAATTAAAAGTTTTAGCAAAAGGTGAGTATAATAAATATCAGTGGAAAAAGGATACAAGTCTAATAGACGGAGCAACAGACTCAACTTATATTGCAACTGAAGACGGAATTTACAGTTGCATTGTTACAAATCCAATGGCTCCCAATTTAACTTTATATACTGCCGATACAACAATTGTTATTGATACAGTTACATCTGTTTCTAATAATAATGAGGGACATTTCAATATTATTAATTTACCGAATCCTTTCAGTAGTAATTCTATTATTGAATTAAATCTGGCAAGCGGTACTGAAATTAGACTTACTGTATATGATGTTTTGGGGATTGAAATTTGCGTTTTGGAAAAAGGATACTTGAATGAAGGTTATCATGAGTACCGGTTTGTACCTGCATTATACAATCTGCCTGCCGGTATGTATTTTTATGCTATATCTACTTCAAAAGGCAAAACTGTTAAGAAGATGATGTATATTAAATAGTAATCAGAGAATGAAATTTTAATAGAAAAAGGACTCAATTCGAGTCCTTTTCTTTTTTATTCTAAGCATTTCTGCCGTGACAATTTTTAAATTTTTTCCCGCTCCCACATGGACAGGGTTCATTTCGTCCCGTTTGTTTTTCAGTATGTCTGAAAGTCCTTATTTTAGCTTGCGGTTCAGCAACTGCAGTTCCTCCATTTCCACCATCAGGCATTCCCATAAGAAACGCGGGATTTTCTGAAGGATGAGAAAATTGCATAGCACCGGCAGGAACAATCGAAGTTCTTCTGAGACGGGGTAAACCGTCTGCACCTTTCTGGGCTCCTCTCGGAATTCTCGAGGTTCTAACCTGTTGTTCTGTCATTTGCGGGAAATACTTAAATGCAAAACTTACAGATTCTTTATTTATATCTCCGATTAATTCCATGAACAAACGGAAAGCCTCACCTTTGTATTCAAGCAAAGGATCTTTTTGACCGTAAGACCTGAGATGAATACCTTCTTTTAATTCATCCATAACCCGTAAATGTTCACGCCACTTTTCATCAATAGTCTGAAGAACAGCAATCCTTTCCAATTGTGACATAAATTCTGCACCAAGCATTTCTTCTTTTCTGGCATAGAACTGTTCTGCGGCTGAAACCACAAGCTGTGAGCATTCTTCAGGCTTTAATTTACTGAATTCATTTTCTGAAATTTCAGGTTCACACAATAGGTTTGCTCTAACAGTACTTTTAAAACCGTTCAAATCATTTTCAGGTTGATATAAACTATACCATGAATCAGCCAGTTCTTCGACATATTCAAAAATCTCTCCCTTTAATCTTTCACCTCTAAGAGCGGCACGTCTTCTGGTATAAATAACTTCTCTTTGCTGGTTCATAACATTATCGTATTCAAGAAGTCTTTTACGGATTCCGAAGTTATTTTCTTCGACTTTTTTCTGAGCTCGCTCTACAGATTTGGTAATCATACCCGCCTGAATAGGCTCACCTTCAGGAATTTTAAGTCTGGACATTATGGAAGCAACTTTTTCGCTTCCGAACAACCGCATTAGATTATCTTCGAGACAGATAAAAAATTGTGAAGAACCGGGGTCTCCCTGTCTTCCAGAACGTCCTCTTAACTGACGGTCAATTCGCCTTGCATCGTGCCTTTCGGAACCGATAATTGCAAGTCCGCCGTTCTTTTTAACTTCATGGTCTAATTTTATATCTGTACCTCTTCCTGCCATATTTGTTGCAATTGTACATGCTCCTTTGGTACCGGCATTCTGAATAATCTCAGCTTCTTTTTGATGTTGTTTTGCATTAAGTACGTTGTGATGAATTCCTTTTCTTTTGAGCATCTTGCTTATTAATTCCGATACTTCAACTGAAGCCGTACCGACAAGAATAGCTCTTCCTTCCTTCAACAGTTTCTCGATTTCATCTACAATTGCATTGTATTTTTCACGTTTTGTGCGGAAAATCAAATCATCATCGTCCTTACGGATAATTTGTCTGTTAGGCGGTACAACTACTACGTCTAGATTATATATTTTAGTAAATTCAGCGGCTTCAGTTTCTGCAGTACCTGTCATACCTGCAAGCTTCTTATAAAGACGGAAGTAGTTTTGGAGTGTGATTGTGGCAAGAGTTTGAGTATCTTTTTCTACTTTTACTCTTTCTTTAGCTTCAATTGCCTGATGAAGACCTTCGGAATAACGCCTTCCGTCGAGAATTCTTCCTGTATGCTCATCAACAATAAGAATTTTATCATCCTGAACAACATATTCAACATCTTTTTCATAAAGAGAGTAAGCCCTGAGTAATTGAGATATAGTGTGAATTCTGTCACTTCTTTCGGCATAAATAAGATATAGTTCGTCTTTTTTAATTTGTTTTTCTTCGGGTGCAATTTCATTGTCTCCTTCTAATGCACTCATTTCAGTAGCAATATCGGGAATAATAAACATATCCGGGTCTTCCTGACTTGAGCAAAGCAGTTGTCTCCCCTTTTCCATAATATCAACATTATGATTTTTTTCATCAATTGTATAGTATAGCTCTGCATCTATTTCGTGCATTTTTTGTCCCTGATCTCGGAGAAAGAGTAATTCGGTTTCACGCATAAGTTTCAAGTTTTCAGCTTCTTGAAGCACTTTCATAAGTTTCTTATGCTTCGGTAAGCCTCTGAATGAACGGAGAAGACCTATTCCGGCATTTTCCAAATCCTCTTTTTCACCGGATTTCAAAAGAGTTTCAGAATTGGCTACAATTTGATTAATTAATTTTGTCTGAGCTTCTACCAATCTTTTTACGCGGGGATTCATTTCATCGAATTTCTGTTCTGATTGACCGACAGGACCTGAAATGATAAGAGGTGTTCTGGCTTCATCAATTAAAACCGAATCAACTTCATCAACAATTGCATACCAGTGTGGTCTCTGAACAATAGAATCGAGATCAATAACCATATTATCGCGAAGATAATCGAAACCAAATTCATTATTTGTACCGTAAGTGATATCCAAATCATAAAGAACTTTGCGCTCGCTCGGTTCCATATTAGACTGAATTGAACCGACTGTTATACCTAGGAAATCATAAATCGGTTTCATCCACTCGCAGTCACGTTTAGCCAGATAATCATTAACAGTAACAAGGTGTACACCTTTCCCGGGTAGAGCATTAAGATACATAGGCAGAACTGCAACCAAAGTCTTGCCTTCACCTGTTGCCATTTCTGAGATTGTTCCCTGATGAAGTACAATACCTCCGATTAACTGTACATCATAAGGTATCATTTCCCAAATATTGGAATTGCCTGCATATTCATAGCGATGACGTCGTTCGGTTAACCTTCTGCATGTTTCTTTAACGACTGCAAAAGCTTCAGGTAAAATGTCTTCAAGAACTGATTCGGTTGTATCGAAGATATTTTTATTTAAAGTTTTAATTCTCTCATTCACTTCAAAAATCTCGTCAGCATTTAAAGCTTCATTTATTAACTTTTCCTGCATTTGAGTTTTTTCGGTTTCTAATTCCTCTGTATTTTCCTTAATTATTTTTCTGAATTCATCAGTTTTTCCCCGTAATTCTTCGTCAGACAGTTTGTGTAATTCATCGAAAATTTCATTAATTTCTTCAACAATTGGAGCAAGTTGTTTAATGTCCTTATCGCTTTTTGAACCAAACAATTTTGTTAGAAAACTGGCGGCCATATCCTCTTCCGTTTTAATTTAAAAAATTATTGTTCTCTTAAGACGTTTAAATCTAAGTTGTATTTATCAGAGACAACAAACTTATATTATTTTTCTTTTGCAGGCAAATTTCTGTAACTTTAAATAAAATTTTAGAAAAAGAATTAATATCATTAATCCTTATAACTAGAGAAATGGAACCTATAGAAATACATTCTCTTGTCAGAACAAACAGAAAAACTTTATCAATTATTATTGACAAAGAAGGAAACCTGATTGTCCGTGCTCCTTTGAGACTCCATCAAAAAGATATTTTGCATTTCGTAGAAAAAAACAGTAAATGGATAAATAAGAAAAAAGAAGAGCAGAAAATAAAGCAAAAAGATTCAATCCAAAAATCTTTCTCTGAAGGAACTAAAATTCTTTTTCTTGGAAAAGAGCAGACATTAAAAATCACATCGGATACAAAATATGCGGTTCATCGCAACAAAACTGATTTAATTTTACACAGCAAATATTCAGTTGTTGCAAGAAGTATAGTGATTCAATGGTTTTATTCAAACGCAAAAAATATCATTCCTCAAAGAGTGCAGTTATATACTGATAAAATCGGTTCGATTCCGAACAGAATCAGAATTACGGGTGCTGTCAGACGCTGGGGTTCCTGCAGTTCAAAGAAAAATCTGAATTTTAGCTGGCGTCTGATAATGGCTCCTATTGAGGTAATTGATTATGTTGTTGTTCATGAATTGTGTCATTTTTTACAGATGAACCATTCAAAAAAATTCTGGCGATTAGTGGAAAGTATCATTCCTGAATATAAAGAATACAGAAAATGGCTAAGAGTTAACGAACATTTGTTAGATTTATAGAATCTTTCCAGGGATTTTTAGTGAACTTAGAAACAGCAATGATTTTTGCTTTTAATTCTTCTCCAAAACTCAATAATTCCTCTTTAGTCCATTCGAAAAGCCTTGTCCAGTGGGATTCTTCCGCAACCGTTGAGGCAAGCCGTGTAAAAAGTAACCGTGCGTAGTATTTTGGTTTTTCAGGATTATTGAGCATCATAAAATAGGCATAAGTTTTCATCTGTAATGAATATTTCTTTGCCAACAATTCCTTATCTGATGGCTTATCTACGCGGTTTGTTTTCCAATCCCAAACTTCAAAATCACCATTATTATTTTCAATTATCATATCAATTTTTGCAATAATAACATTATCTCCGAAAGGAAGAAGCATAGAATATTCTGTCTCTGCTCCGTAAACTTTTCCGATTAGACTTTTCAATAATTTTGTTGAAATAACATTCCTGCATTCTTTATCTATTCTGTCTCTTAGTTTCTTATGTATGGCTCTGTTTTCTCCCTGAACCGCGCCGGTGATAATTTCATCGAATTCAGTTTCTTTGATTTTTCCTGTTATATCAATCCAATCATTGATTTGTTCTAATACTTTGTGGATTAGTGAACCTGCGAGAGTTCCGATTAATTCATCAGTAGTATCTGTTTTATGAGATTTTGTATCCTTCTCAATGTCTTCATTTGTCAATCCGAAAATATAACGTTTTAAATAGGAGGTTTTATCATTTTCAAAAGTCATTAATTTTGAGGCTGAGTATTGTTCATTATTTATTCTAGTACTGACAGGTTCAAGAATATGTTCAAAACTCTGAATTTCATTTAGTTTTCTGCTTTCTAAAGATAGTCCCGTTCCCAGTTCATCTGTCGAAATGACTTCAACTCTGAAAAATACTTTTTTTTGAATATTATCTTTATAGTCTTTCAGAAATATAAGTACATTTTCTAATAAAAATGACTTTTTATTTATTAATTCATCTGCATCTGTATCAAGTCCTTCAAGAAGCATTTTAAAAAAACCTTTAGGATTGGAACAAGTTCCATCTTTTTTTAACTGAACTGAAGAAGAAATTATCAGATGGTCTCTCGCTCGGGTGAGAGCAACATAAAGAACTCTTATTTCTTCCGAGTACGTTGCAGTATTTTTGTTATTCCTTGAAAGGTAATAAAGTGGAGTTTCTACAGGAATCAAGGTATCGAATTCTTCATCGTAATTTCCAACTTTAAATGTAAG
>JBAYGQ010000179.1:0-5941 GCA_041666585.1 Bacteroidota bacterium | reverse complement strand
CGGAGTTGAAACAATAAAAAGCTGAGCCTTAGGGATAGTATTATCTTCAGTTTTCATATGATTTTATTTTCTTAATTCACGGAAAAAATTCTTCAATAAATCGGAGCATTCGACATCAAGTATCCCTCCCCTAATTTCGCACTGATGGTTTAGCCTTCCATCTTTGGGAATAGAATATAGAGTACCGCAGGCACCATTCTTGGGGTCATAAGCACCAAAGACAATTCTTTTTAAACGAGCTAAAACAATTGCCCCGGCACACATAGGGCAAGGTTCCAAAGTAACATAAATCGTTGCATCCAATAAATGCTTGTAACCCGCAATAGCAGTAGCTGACTGTATAGCAAGAATTTCTGCATGGGCTGTGGAATCTTTTTTCAACTCGACCTGATTGTACCCTCTGCCGATAATTTTATCTTCCTTAACAATTACGGCACCGATTGGTACATCAAGGTTAACAGCAGCTAGACGCGCCTGACCGATAGCCTCTTTCATAAAATTTTCATGGTACTCTCTTTCCTGCTGATTAAGAACAATCATAAAAACTCCATTAATATATTTTCAATCTGTTTATACCGTTGATAATTGTTTCGTCCTGCTTTGCAAAACATAAACGAAGCATAGTTCCGCCTTCGGAAGATTTTCCATAGAATACTGACGGTGGTATCGTTGCAACTCCCAGTTCTCTTACTAAGAATTCAGCTGTTTCCAAATCGTTTTTTGTTCCGGGAATATCTGCCATTATAAAATAACTTCCCTTTGGTTTATGAGGTGTAAATTTTGTTTCGCAAAGCATTGAATAAATCAAATCACGTTTCTTAAGATACATTTGCCTGAACCCGGGAAGATATTCTTTTAAATTTGATAATGCAAAAGCCATAGCATGCTGAGCAGGTGTGTTAACTGCAAAAGTTGTCCATTGATGAATTTTTCTGATTGATTCGGTAATCGAAGGTGAAGTACAGGCATAACCTATTTTCCAGCCTGTCATACTTAAAGTTTTACCTGTTGATGAAATTGTTATAGTTCTTTCGGACATTCCCGGAATACTTGCAATTGCAATATGCCCGGCATTATCAAAAGTAATAAATTCATAAACTTCGTCGCTCAGTACAAGCAAATCATGTTTAATAGCAAGTTCTGCAATTTGTTCCAATTCTGTTTTTGAATAAACTTTTCCAGTCGGATTGTGAGGATTATTAAGTATTATCATTGTCGTTTTTGGAGAGATTATTTTTTCGAGTTCATCAAAATCAAAGGCAAAATCAGGTTTTTTTAAAGTAACGTATTTTGGAATACCTCCTGCCAGAATCACATCTGCCTGATGAGAATCATAAAACGGTTCAAACATTATTACTTCATCACCTTCTTCAATCAATGCAAGAATTGCTGAAAATAATGCCTCGGTTGCTCCTGCTGTAACTGTTATCTGAGATTCCGGATTATAGTCAATACCGTAATAATTTTTGTATAATTCAGAAATAGACTTTCGGAGAGATAGAATTCCCGGAGAAGGAGCGTACTGGTTTTTGCCTTCTTTCATCGCTTTAAATGCTTCCTGCATCAGCCATTCAGGTCCGTCGAAATCCGGAAAACCCTGACCTAAATTTACTGCCCCATACTCAAAAGCTAATTTGCTCATACTTGAAAAGATAGAAGTTCCCATTGATGCTGTTCTTTGGGTATAAGTTTTCATTCTTGTTCCAACTAATCTAAATAAGGTAAAAAATAAAAAACAAATTACAAAATTCTACAAAAACAAGAATTATGATTTATTTTAATCCAAAGGAAATTGTATTTTTGTGAAACTATGAATTCGAAACAAAAAATATTTTGGATATTAACTGCACTAAGCATCATTCTGATTTTTGTTGCTAACTATTTCCATTTGAATCAACAGGGAATTTATTCCGAATTTTATCAGAATATTGCACAAAACATTTTGCATTGTCAAGGATACTCTGTCCCTGCATTTAGCAATGAGCCTCTTTTTTATCCGATGTGGGGTTATACTTTTTTAGTATTAATTGATGCTATTTTCGGAAACACATCAATCATAATACTTTTATTTCAGGCTTTGCTTGCATTTGCCGGAATCTTTTATTTCTATAAAATCTTTGCAATCGAAAAAAAGCTGTTTCATATTTTGCTATTTATTCCTTTCATTGCACTGATGTCAGTAAAATGGCCCGACGCAATTGTCGGTTTCCTGCTTCTCCCCTTTGCTTTTTATAACAAGGAATTTATTGAAAATCCTAAATTAAGAACAGCAATAATCGCAGGAATAATTTTTGGTGTTCTATGCAATTTCCGCTCTGAATATTTATTGATTCCGTTCATTCAATTTGCTTTTATAATAGTTCCAAAAATCAGAAATAATTTTATCCCCCTTGCCAAGTTTAATATTATTGTATTAGTTATCACAGTTATTTGTTTAACTCCATGGGCAATTCGCTCTTATGTCCTTTCGGGAGAACTACGATATTCTTCATCAAATTCAGGAATGGTTTTTTATTTATCTTTAGGTCAGTTACCGAATAACAAATGGAAAATCGCTCCCATTGATAAAACCGCTATTGACCTTGTTGAATCCCAAGGAAACACTTATCCTTTTTCTTCGAAAGGAGACAGAATATTAAAAGATAATTTTATAAAATCAGTACAGGCAGAGCCTGCAGAGTTTATAAAAAAGATTTTTTACAACGGCTTCAAATCTTTTACAGGAGGTGTTTACACAGGAGAGTATTCTACATTTTTTATTCAAAAGAATAGGTTAATCAAAATTCAGGATTCTATTAATTCGACATCTGGAACAATGAATAAATTAAAAAATATTACAATTCTTCCAGCTTCTGAAAGCACTGTTCTTCTAACTGAAAAACTGATTCAAATTATTTTTTCAATCGTCTTTTTTCTTTCTATTATTTTTCTTGTTTTTTTTATTTTTTCCAAATCATTTACAAAATATTTATCATTGAAAATAGTAGTTACTTCAATTTTTATTTATAAAATTATATCGGTTTCTCTTATTCAGTATGAATACCGTCATATGAATGCAGTTTATGTACTACTTCTGGGAATAGCCCTGATAACCGCATCAGAACTATTTTCCCGTAAATTCAAGAAATCCTGATAATAAATAAAATACCTCTGTTTCAAATCGTCATTCTAACAATTGTTGCTAAATGATTAATTTTGTAATATTATTTTAATTTAAAATCGGAAATTTAAATGACATCTAAAGAAGTAAGACAATCATTTTTAGATTTTTTTGCAGAGAAAGGGCACAGAATAGTCCCTTCTAATCCTGTGATTCCACACGGAGACCCAACTCTGCTGTTTACAAATGCGGGAATGAATCAATTTAAAGATGTGTTTCTCGGTACAGGGAAACGAGATTACACACGTGTTGCAGATACTCAGAAATGTATTCGCGTAAGCGGGAAACACAATGACCTCGAAGAAGTGGGCGTTGATACTTTCCATCACACATTTTTTGAAATGCTTGGAAACTGGAGTTTCGGTGACTATTATAAAAAAGAAGCAATAGCATGGGCATGGGAACTTTTAACTGAAGTATGGAAATTAGATAAAAACAGATTGCATGCTACCGTTTATAAAACAGATGATGAAGCTTATGAATTGTGGAAACAATTTTTACCTGAATCAAGAATTCATCGATTCGACGAAAAAGATAACTTCTGGGAAATGGGAGAAAGCGGTCCCTGCGGTCCTTGCAGTGAAATTCATTATGACAGAACTTCTGACCTTTCAGGTGGAAAATTAGTCAATTCCGGTTCACCCGATGTAATTGAAATTTGGAATCTTGTGTTTATTCAGTTTAACAGAAAAATAAACGGTACTCTTGAAGAGCTTTCCTCCAAGCATGTTGATACAGGTATGGGATTCGAAAGGATCTGTGCAGTTATAAATAAAAAAGTATCGAACTATGATACAGATGTTTTTACACCTCTATTAAATAAAATCGAAAAACTGAGCGGACACAAATATTCGAAAGAACTAAACAATCCTAACGGTATTGCAATGAGAGTAATTGCAGACCATATCCGTACATTGAGTTTTGCTATTGCCGACGGCGCTTTCCCCGGAAACGAAGGAAGAGGTTATGTCCTACGACGCATTCTGAGAAGAGCATCACGCTTTGCAAGAAATCTCGGATTCAAAGAACCTATGCTTTACCTTCTTTTAGATACTTTAATTGAAATAATGGGCGATGTATTTCCTGAACTGATTACTCAAAAAAATATAATAAAAAAAGTTATAAAAGCAGAAGAAGACAGTTTTCTTCAGACTTTGGACAGAGGATTGGAAATATTCGATAATATCTCAAATAGACTTAAAAACGAAAATGCCAAAATAATATCCGGAGCCGATGCATTTCAATTATATGATACCTTTGGTTTTCCGCTAGATTTAACAGAACTGATTGCTCGTGAAAATAATCTTGTAGTTGATACAAAAGAGTTTGAAAATCTGATGAATCAGCAGAAAGAGCGTTCCCGCTCTTCAAGAAAAATTCAGGCTCAAGAAGCTGTCCTTCCGAATGTAGAATTCAAATCCGAATTTTTAGGTTATGATTATTTTTCAACTGAATCAAAAGTTCTTTGGTTTGAAGGTAATCAGATTATCCTTGATAAGACTCCATTTTACGTTGAAAGCGGCGGGCAAATTTCGGATATCGGAACAATTACATTAGAAGGCTATATATATAATGTTATTGATATTCGAAAATCCGGTGACGCCATCATCCATTTTTGTGACTCGGAAATTGATACTGCAACCGGAGCGGTAGCTTTAGCTGAAGTTGATTCCTCCAGACGCAGAAGTATTATGCGGAATCACTCTGCTACACATCTTTTGCATGAAGCTTTAAGAACTATTCTTGGAAATCACTTACAACAGGCAGGTTCAGCAGTTCATCCAGATTATCTCCGTTTCGATTTCAATCATTTCGAAAAAGTATCTGAATCCGATTTGAAAAAAATTGAAGCGATTGTCAATGAAAAAATATTTGAAAACATTGATGTTCAAACTAAAGTTTTATCATTAGAAGAAGCCGGAAAAAACGGTAATATAAAAATGTTTTTCGGAGACAAATACGGCGACATCGTCCGCGTTGTAATAATGGATGATAAATACTCTATGGAGCTCTGCGGTGGTACGCATGTTAAAAACACAAGTGAAATCGGCATTTTTAAAATAATATCCGAATCCAGTATTGCCGCAGGAGTTCGAAGAATTGAAGCCTGTACAGGTTCTTCGGTTTTGAATTTTATTGACAATCTGAATTTAAAAATAGATGAACTTCAACAAAATTCAGAGTCTGTCCTTGAAAAAGTCAAACATCTTGAAAAAGAAATTTCGCACTTTAAAATTTTGGAACTTAAACAACAGTATTCTGATTGGGTAGCAAAATCCGATGAACTTGACGGCATCAAAATAATTGCCAAAGAAATAACTATTGATGATATTGATAACCTTAGAACAATAGGCGAAAACCTACGTGACTTCATGGGTTCTAAAGGTATCGCATTAATAGCATCAATTATCAACGAAAAAATTCAAATGGTTTGTGTAGTAACTGATGATTTGAAATCGAAACTTCCCGCAGGCAAAATTGTAGGAGAAGCGGCAAAACAGCTCGGAGGAGGAGGAGGAGGGAAATCCCATCTTGCAACTGCCGGAGGAAAAGATATTGAAAAGCTTCCTGCATTAATCTCAGGTTTTTCAGATATTATTAAAAGGTTATCAGTATAGTTATTTAATAAATGAATGGTAAAAAAACAGGGATGTTCAATTATCTAGAGCATCCCTGTTTCATATTAAATCCGAAAATTTATATATAATCAAATTTAGCAGTAAAGTGTCTTAAAAATTCAGGTTCCCAGATTATCTTTAAGCCTTTTAATTTTTTCCGGTT
>JBAYGQ010000178.1:0-5941 GCA_041666585.1 Bacteroidota bacterium | reverse complement strand
TTAAATGCATTCATATATGAAGGGATGTCATCAGTGGTCAAAGAAATAAATCCGCCAAGCTCCCTTATACTGTTGAAATAATTTACTATAGTCCAATATTTATCTCTGACATCGTCATCACAAGATAATACATTTACTGCATATAAGAGTTTTGCTGTAAGTCTTACAGACGCTGTTGTTTAGGTCTTACCAGATGGCATTATTCCCAAATATAATCTTCCAGGTTCCGCTTCAATAGGAATTTCCTTGGAAAAAAACGAATTATCTATTGTAAGTCCAGAAGCAGGAAACTGCCTCATTTCTCTGTCAAACAGGTTTTTACATTGTTCTCCTGCCCTCCTAATTGTAGCTGTAGAAGCAATAATTTTCGGCCTCATGCCTTTTTTTGAACACAGAAAATCTATGGCTGTTTCATATAAACCAACTAAAGTTCCTAACGCACCAGATATTAGATGAAGTTCATCTTGAATAATTAACTCTGGTGGTTTATTACTATTTCCATCGTCTGCGGCAAATATTCGGCTTACGCCTCCTTGTAATGGCATCTGGGCAAACTTATCTACTGTTCCAAAAAGGAGAGTGGGAGGATCCCTGTATATTTCCTCATCAACAAAAAGGATGGGTAAGCGATTATTGAACGGACAAGAAACGTCTATACAAAATAGGTTAGCTTTTTTACCGGCCAAATTGATTAATTTACATCCATATCTCCTATGGCCATCGCTACTTTCAATAACCATCTTTGTGCCACACCACGGACAAGAGAGGAGTGGGGATGGATTCTTATCAGATTCTCCAATAACATAGGCCTGTAAGTCCTCTCCGGCAGTATCCAAAGAATTTGGTGTTGAATCCATTCCCACCCATAATCCAATGGATATTTCCTGATTACCGAGTTTTTCTGGATCTTCCCTCCTAAGCTTTTCCATTGCACAAATCAAGGTGCATGCCCTTTGAAATTGTTGTGAAGTAAGCAATCTCAATGTGTAACGCATAATTACTACTGCCCCATTACTTGTAGTGGCCTCGATTAGTCTTCTATAGAAAATCACGAACGCTGATAATCCTAAATATGCTTCTGTCTTACCTCCACCTGTTGGGAACCAAACCAAATCAAGTAAGTTTCTATCTGCCGACGAAGGATTTACAATACCATTGATTGACAACAACAAGAACGCTAGTTGGAAAGGTCTCCATTTTCGTTCTGATGCCATAGGAGAATTCAAATCCGGCCATTGAATTGGTGTGTCATCCGGATGTCTCTTATTTTTCTGCAATTCAGTATGGAGAGACTGAACATACATCGATTTATTGGCAAGCTGAAAAGCTTCATATGCTACTGGGTTAGTTTCCAAAATTTTGATACCCTCCAACATCCGGGATTGAGACTCCTTGCATAAATTTATATGTTTACTTGCAGTTTCCAAAAGATCATTAGGAATATTGCTGTCCGGTGTCAGCAGTTCTATCCATTCAAGATACAAGTTACAAAAACTTCTTAATTTTGATAAGACATCATTTTTTTCCAGCGACCCATCCCCCGAAAGCTCCTTCATGCTTAAAATTATTTTTTCCAACCCCGGTATTTCGAAATCTGTCTTTGGAACCTCATAAGTCGGAAGGGCCTGAGTGAGTATGTGTTCCGCATATTCGGAATCTAATGCCCGTGTCCAATTTGACGAACATCCATGGCCCACTGCGAAGGTTTTTCTATTGTTATAGAGAAGTGCTAGTGACTTTTCCTCTTGATCCTGCTTGATTAAAGGGTTGGTATCATATTCAGCAAAAATATATTTATCTTTCCCAGCGGAACTAATATCGAGAGAGACATTAAAAAGTACATTCTCCTCATTACTGCCTTTAGATTTTACTTGATAAGCGTTTCTAACTACTACTGTATAAAGCATATTATCTCTGTTTTTTTCTTTTATACTTTTACAAACCAATTCAAGTCCGTCGGATACTTTTACTAATTCCATTCCTGATTCCAATTCAATATTTTTTTTATAACGATAGTTTTTCCATGATTTTTTAGAAAGTTTTGCTAACTTATAAAAGATATCCTTTAATTGTTTATCCTCTGTCTTTCCTGATAAGAATTCTGCTAGGTTGAAATCAATTGCGTTTTTGGTATATATTTTTCCGTCACTGAAATCAAGATTATCTGAAAACTCTTTCAACTCAGTGATAGTGTCTGGAATAGAATTAACTTCAACATAATATTCTCCATGGGCTAGTCTCATGTATTTACTCCAGCTTATTTCTATGGACAGAATCGGTGAATTTCCTTTGCAGTAAAAACTAACTCCCATCACGCTTGGATAGAAAGAGTTGGCAGATCCTTTATCAAGCGGGTCATTATCAACGTCTTCGCTTGTTATTGTATCGTTTTCTCCATCAACCAGTGTATCTTTTGTATCTTCATTTCTAAACTCATATCCTACAGGAAAGACCATCCCAGCAGCGTATCTAGTAACGGGGTTTTCTGTTAACATTTCCTCTTCATCTTCTAGTGGGCCGACAAATTCCCTGTGTATTGCATTAAGTATACTTTTTCGCGCTTCATTATATTTTGAATTATTCATAAATAATTAGTTTTGATTAGTAAAGTTTGATAACCTTTTTTGATACTCTCCTTTAATTCGTTTATCCATAAGGACATAAAGCTTGTTCCTTGCTCTTGTCATTGCGACATAATTGGTAGATTGATTATAGTCGCCTTCTAGTGAATCTAGATCAATATAAATAATTATATTATTTTCTAGCCCCTTGAATGAGGGAGCAGATGAATATAAAACTTTGTCTTTTGGAGAGTTGAAAATATTCTCTTCAGTAGCTTCTATTAAATAGCTAGGGAGTTTAATTCCGGAGGTGAATAAGCACATAGTGTTAATGTTTCTAGAAGATAACAATGTGACTGAAGCTGGGGGTACATTATCCTTTTTTATTAAATTATCCAAAAGATTAATTGTTTTTATCGCCATCTCGCTTTCGTCGGAACATGTAATATATTCGACCTTTGGTCCTTCAATTCTAGTTTTACCTACAGGGAATCCAGATATTACGGATGCTTGTGTTGCAACTTGAAAAGTATTTCTCACGTTTATGTCTAATTTATATTCTGGAACACCAAAACTCTTTAAGTATTCATATGCTTCAAGACTAAATCTATTAAAAAGTTTGGCTTGTGCACCCGGATCAAGGAACATCGTCCAGTTTCCACTTCTTAATCCACCAGAGATCACCGAGTCCAAGGCAATTAGATAACTATCAGCAAGGAGATCCTGACCTTCATCGATAATTAAGCAATCAAACTTACTTTCACCTAATATATTAAAACCCTCTAAAAATATTTGAGGAAGTATTTCGTTATAGAAATCCGAAGGACTGACCCCATTACGTTGTTTGTCTAATTTGGGTTTAAGCCCCGACTTCTCGATTACCTGAAAAAAATACTTATGAATAGAGTTTGCATACAGATACTTTTTTTGCGCATCAATTATTTCCATCTCTTTTTTTAGACGAACTCCTAGCAATCTGTTAAAACAAAGAAATAAAGTACGCTTCTTAGAGTTTAACAATCTTCTTGCTTTTTCTACTGCAAGCAACGTCTTTCCGGTGCCTGCTGGACCTCTAAAAATTACCCTAGGATTATTCTCCATGTGATCGAGAGCCCGATATTGTTCATTTGTAAAATAGGCTATTTCATCTTCTGTCCTGAGTAGATCTCCCCATAAACAGGTTGGAAGTTCAAAATCGCCTCTAAAATAATTTACAATATCGTTTTTTGGGGCAATATCTACCGGAACTTTATTACCAATTTTACTTATCCAATAATTTCTCAGTCTTTTTATATAATTACCTATCGATTTAGATGTGTCCCGCTGGTCATATACTATTTCGTTGTTCCATTCGGGCGATGTTTCATTGAATACAATGTCCGGAAACATAACCCCATGCCCAAACACGTATCCATGATTCGTTCCTGTTTTGAATTCAAGGAGACTTTTCAATGAATACATAGCAGTAGAAGCCTGAGCAAAAGGACCTTCCATTTTTTCGTTTTTCTGCCCAAACCTATCTATAAAAATCCAAGTACCATCTTTTCGGCTAATCCTTCCACCTTTCACCTCTAGGCACAATATAACGCCGTCGCCTATCAACACAAAGTCGATTTCTCCCTGACGTTTCCACAAATGTCTAGATAAGCATAGTGAGTGAATACAAGTAAAACCATCCATTTCCTCTGAATCTTTAATAAGATTAAAGATCTTCTTTTCCGCATTACTTGAAACATCCTGACTTATGTAGGGGGGAATCATTTTTGCCATAAAATGTTAGAAATCCTCATCTAATAACTTATTAGTCATATCAAGGGGTATTTTAACGAATTTTTCCAATATTTCCGAGACTTTGACTTTAATAACCTTACTTGAAATTTCATCTAACTTTCCTTTTAGAATGGGGTCGTCATCTAAAGAATCTGGGGAGATGTATGACTGTGTAATCTTCTTGGAGAGATAATGACCAATTTTTATTCGAAGTGAATGTATAGTTTTAGCCGCGTATTTTACCTGATCCAAGTTCAATTTCAATTCCTGGTTACCAGTCATCTCTGCAATTATTGACAGAGGTGCATAATCTCCTTCGTCAGGGCATATTACCAACCCTTCAAGCCAGTTCTCAAGGGTCAACTCATGTCTTTTAAGACCAAACCCCTGCAAACGCCACTTTAACCGTTCAGTATCTAATTTATTTTCATTACAGTAGTTAATTAATGCACTTCTCCAAATTTCTGCTTTTCTAACCATGTCGATCATCTCTGGTTTATGTTCATAAAAGACCACCAACTCGTCAAATATTGTGCGTTTGGAATCTCCTAAAAATATTACCTCGTCCCCTTTCGATAGTTTTTCTACAGTGACTACTTCAATTGATTCCTGCTCTCGATCAATGGTTTTTATTTTGTTACCTTTTTGGAAAAAAGCTTTTTTACCATTTTCGAAAAGGACGACCTTTGCATCGATAACCTCACCCCGCCATCCTTGGGAGTAGTTCACGGAAGTAGTGACTACTTTTGCCATTAATTCTTCTAAATCGAACGCAGTAAAATTGGAATCTTCAACGGATTTGCTCTGCGTTAAAGTAATTCCATCTCCAACATAAGTGCTCAAAGGAATCTTTAAGACATTAGCTCGATACTCCGGGTTTGAATATTTTTCATATTTATGTGAGTTTATTGTTATAGATTGTTCCAATTCCTTTTTTTGGAGTGGATAAACAAATATTCGATTCAAACCCGTTCTTGAGTTGAGCATTAAAAGCCCCATAACTCTTGGCTTATAAGTCCATAAAAGTCTTTCGCATTTAGAATTCAAATCAGACACATTGTCTGAAACAATAACATTTTTAATTGCATTACCGACTCCGATCTTTATCAAATAATCTTCTAGTTTTTTTATAAAAGATGGAATTACCTCAGGGTATTTTACAACTATTCCCGATCGAACATTCGGACTTTCTGCGATATCTAAAGCAATACTTTCGCAACGTCCCCAATAGTCATAATAAGAAGTCGTTAATATGCTCAAGTTTTCTATTATCATCCTAGCTTTATTTTCAAAGTCATCGGGAAGCGCAGATCCACTTAAAAATAATATTTTTTCTCCAAGAACACTTATTTCCTCACCTACCGTTTTTTTAGCTAATGAGGAAAATATTGAATCAAGTTCTCTAACCGATACAGGGGATTGAAATACCCTATTGCTTAAAGATGCGGCTATTTTTGAAAAGATTTTCAATTCATTGTTTCCATATAAGTCACTGGAGTCAAACAAAAAGTGCAGGGATTGTTGGACTTTGTGATGTATGTCACTATTAATACCTGGTGGATAACTTATTTCCAATATTTCATCCAAATAATTCGACATTCTTTTTACTA
>JBAYGQ010000177.1:0-5943 GCA_041666585.1 Bacteroidota bacterium | reverse complement strand
TTTTGACCATCTCGGTTGGGGCACAGATGCTTCGATGTATAGGAAAAAAGCTCCGATGATTCATTACGGAGC
Source organism: Bacteroidota bacterium (assembly GCA_041666585.1). Classification (GTDB taxonomy): domain Bacteria; phylum Bacteroidota; class Ignavibacteria; order Kapaibacteriales; family UBA2268; genus JBAYGQ01. The sequence goes on along the minus strand of JBAYGQ010000177.1, from coordinate 5,871 downwards.
TGATGACAATGCATCCGGAACAAGCGGAATGATGGAGCTTGCAGCAAGGATAGCCGCCAAACCGTTAAAACGCTCAGTGATTTTTATTGGATTTAATGCCGAAGAAATCGGTTTGCTCGGTTCAAATTATTATGTTAAACATCCATTTGTTCCGATTGAAAAAACAGTATTTATGCTGAATATGGATATGATCGGCAGGATGCGGGACAACAAACTGAATATTTTAGGAACAGGAACTTCATCGAAGTTTGCATTGATTGCGGACTCTCTGGCAAAGGTAGATTCGCTTTCTCTGCTACAAGTAACAGAAGCATTCGCACCAAGCGATCAGTCATCCTTTTATTCTGTAAATATTCCTTCTGTTATGTTGTTTTCGGGTGTTCACGGCGATTACCACAAACCTACTGATACATGGGATAAAATTAATTTTCCCGGGATAATAAAAATTGTTGACTATTGCGAACAATTTATCAGAACAATCGGTGATGCTCCCTTAAAACCGGACTTAATAAAGTTGGCAAAAGCCGATACTACTCAAAAGACCGGACACGGCGGGTATGGCGCATGGTTCGGTATAGTACCTAATTTTGAATCAAATCCCGACGGTTTTAAAATTTCAGGAGTTACTGCGGGAAGTCCTGCACAGACAGTTGGTTTGCAGACAGGTGATATTATTACTAAATTTGGAGAAAAAGTTGTTAAGAGTTTGTATGATTTAACTTTTGCCTTGAAAGAAAAGAGGCCCGGTGAGGTAGTTAAAGTTACTTATCTGCGAAAAGGTAAAGAATATACCGTTGATTGCAAATTGACAAAACGGGGTGAATAGACTTATTCAGAGGAAATAATTGAGAATAAAATATTAAAAAATAAATGACTAATAGATTAGCAATTAAAATTAAAGATTGGAGTATGCTATGTCGATTTTTAAAATTACACAATCCCAAAACACAAGGATAAAAGATGTCCGATGGGATAATCTGAGATTTGGCGTTTTCTTTTCAGACCATATTTTTATTTCCCGTTATAAAGGAGGCAAATGGGATGACGGTGAAATCGTTCCTTACGGACCTTTGCCGATAGAACCCACGATGTGCACTCTGCATTACGGACAGACCATTTTTGAAGGTTTAAAGGCATTTCGCTCTGTAAAAGGAGGTGCAAATATTTTCCGTCCCGAAATGAATGCTAAAAGATTGAATCGCTCAGCCGAAAGGGTTTGTATTCCTCCTTATGACGTTAACAGATTTCTAGGTGCGTTGAATGAATTGGTGACACTCGATCGGCAATGGATACCGAAACCTCGCGGAACATCACTTTACATTCGTCCTGTTGTTTTCGGAAGCAGTAACTTTTTGGGTGTTCATGCATCCGAGGAATACACGTTAATTGTGATGACATCTCCGGTAGCGTCCTACTATGCTGAAGGATTGAGTCCTGTTAAAATTATGGTATCGAGCGACTATGTACGAGCTGTCCGGGGTGGCTTGGGTTCGGCAAAAACAGCGGCAAATTATGCAGCTTCGCTTCTTGCCGGGAAAATCGCAAATGAAGCCGGATATTCTCAGGTTTTGTGGTTAGATGCAGTTACACGTGATTTTGTTGACGAAGTCGGGGCTATGAACATTATGTTTGTAATTGATAATGAAATAATAACTCCCTCTCTTGACAAAGGGACAATTCTCGCAGGTGTAACAAGAGATACAGCTTTACAGTTGGCAAAAGAATGGGGTATGAAAGCATCTGAACGACCCATCGGAATTGATGAAGTAATCGAAGCAGATGCAAACGGTAAATTACAGGAAATTTTCGGAACCGGCACCGCCGCATTGATTACTCCTGTGGGACACCTCAAATACAAGGATAAAATTGTAACGGTTAATAATATGAAGATTGGTCCCGTTGCACAAAAACTGTACGATACAATAAGCGGTATTCAGTACGGAGAAATTGAAGATACTCATAACTGGAATGTACATATTGATTTTTAATAGGGGAAAAGCTATTGCAGGATGCGGGATACTTTGTAATTCTGCATCCTGCTTATACCACCGGTTACCATATTGAGAAAAACTATTATTATATTGCCTTTAATTTTGATTCTGTGTTTTGTCTATTGTATGACGGAAAGCGACAATGATAGGGAGGTTTACAGGATTCATGCAGTCAGACAATACATACTTCAGTATTTTTCGTATTTACCTGTGCGGGATACTATTTTTATTCTAAGCGACCGGTATATTGAAATCGGTCTGCGGCAACAGATTGCAACTGTGTATTTCCGTGATTCATCTAAGACTTTTTCTTTTAAAATTTCTTCGGGTACAAGCAAAATAAAAGAAGGTGTAGATACTCCCCCGGGTGTCTATACCGTTCAGACTAAATCTCCTCTTGCTATATCGAAGCAGTTCGATAATGCCGAATTGTACCATTGGGTGGGGTTTAACGGCAATATGGGTTTCCACGGTTTAAAAGGAACAGGCTATTACCGCACTCTCGGTCTGCGTCCTTCATCTCACGGCTGTGTAAGAGTCTCGCGGGAAGATTGTGAGAAATTATACAATAACGTTAAAATCGGTACTCCCGTAATTGTGTTGGACGGAGAGCCGGCGAGGATTTTTAAATTTGCTCAACCTTCCGAATTCAAAGCGGGACGAGATGTATTTTTACTGGAAAGAAGTCTCCGTCATTTGCGGATGATGGCTCAGAGACTGAATAATTTATACAAAGGCAGAGCTTTTACAAGAAATTCTTTTTCTGTTTTTCTTGATGCGGCAACTGTTTTAAGAGGCGGAGCAATTGAAACGGGAGATGTGAGTTTGCTTCCCTTCAAGCAGGAACTTTCTGTTGCTTTTGAAAAAAAATTTATTCCAAATGCCGATAAACTCTATTTGAACCGAAGGATAATGGTTAGTGATTCGATAAAAGCGCCTGCAGTCCGCAGGTCTAATGACTTACCTTTTCGTATTCTGCTGAATACTTTTTAATCGCATTGAAAATTCCTTGTGCTATTTTCTTTGTTCCGTTTTTACCCGTAACAAAAGCTTCATCATCAGTATTCGACATGAACGCCGCTTCGAACAGTACATTAGGCATTGAAGCCCCTACAAGCACATAGAAACCAGCCTGATTGACTCCCCTGTTTTTCATCGGTGTTGTCTTTGAAACTTCATCCTGAAGCATCCTTGCGAAAAATTCGCTGAACCGCACGAAGGCGCTTTGTGCCAATGTGGCAAGTATGACTTCTTCCTCTGTGAGTCTTTTGTATTTCAAAGCGGTTTTTTCAAACTTGATTACTGAGTTCTCAAAGTTTGCAACTCTTACAGCATCGTCATTTCTGCCGGGACGCAGTATGTAAGTTTCAAATCCGTTTGCATTAGAAGGTTTTTTGGGTGTGGCATTCAGATGAATACTTACAAACAGCTTGCCGTTTTTCTCGTTTGCAATTTGAGTGCGTCGGAAAAGCTCTATGAATGTATCATCTTTGCGAGTCATTACAACCTTGGTTTCAGGCATATTCTCTTCAATCAGCTCCTTTACTTTAAGAGCTATGTCTAAGGCATAATCTTTTTCTTTGTAGCCGTTAACGCCTATTGTGCCGGGGTCGTGTCCGCCGTGTCCCGGGTCAAGAACTATAACATCAAGAGCCCAGCGCTTTTTTGTATCGTCAAATGTATGGTCTTCTTTGTGTTTTTCTTGCTCTTCCTCCGGCTCTGTTACCTGTTCTGAGGTCTTGGGTTTTGCCTTAGCGGATTCATTCTCTGAACCTGCTTTTTCCGTTAATTTTTTGAAGCAGACATTATACACAATTTCCTTAGAGCCGTTGCGGCTTGAAGTCATAGCTTCGGGTTGTGCTTTCAGCTTGATTCTGTAAACAAGAATATCGCGGATTTTTTCTGTTTTTACTTTTGTAAACGGCTCGGTTTTTTCAATTCCCGAAAAATCAGTGATGGAGTTTACTGCATCGCGAAAGCGTAGAATCAGAGTGCCGTCCTTGTATTCGGGCAACTGAAAATCTGCTATGTTATTGTCGGAAGTAAAATGAAGTTCAATGCAGTTTTCTTTTTTCACTGTTTTGCATTCTGTTACCTGTGGTAGCGACACAAGAGAAAAAAGTGAATTAGCCGCAAACAGAGTATTGTCCGCTGTTTTTGGTGTATAATTATTATTTATATCCTGATTTTCTTTCTTTTTTGTTTTAGTTTCATTCGGCTGAACCTCATCCAATTCTTTGATTATCAGATTTTTTGGCAGTACGTATAGATTAGGCGGATATTTCTTATCCTTTGGTGCTGCCATACCCGGCTTTGATAATACTGAAGCCGGTTTGTTTTTACCAGCAGATTTCGGAACGGTTACAAGCTGTTTTTTTGCTTTTTCGGGTTTCGGCAAGTCGGGTGCTAATACCGGTGCCGGAGGTATAGGAACATACTTAGACTCAGGTACGGGAATTACAGTTTCTGCAACTTTAACAGGTTCTTTTAAATCCGGCTTTAATTCAGGTGTAGGAGGTAATGGTACTAACTTAGGCTCAGGTTTAGGAACAACTTTTTCCGCAACTTTCTCAGGTTCTTTCAAGTCGGGACGAATCACTGGAACAGGCGGCGGTACCGGCTTAGGCACAACTTTTTCTGAAAATTTCTCCGGTTCTTTCAAATCAGGACGAATCACAGGAGCGGGCGGCGGTACGGGCTTAGGTACAACTTTTTCCGCAACCTTCTCTGGTTCTTTCAAATCGGGACGAATCACGGGAGCAGGTGGCGGTATTGGCTTAGGTACGGGTACAACTTTTTCTGCAACTCTTTCGGGTTCTTTCAAATCGGGACGAATCACGGGAACAGGCGGCGGCACAGGCTTAGGAACGGGTACAACTTTTTCTGCAACTCTTTCGGGTTCTTTCAAATCAGGTATTAGTACAGGTGTCGGAGGTATCGGTATTGGAATTGCCTTTGCCGAGAGTTCCTCTGTGTTTTTTAAGCCTTCAATCAGCCGCTTGGCAGATTTCAGAAATGAGTTCTTAAGAATAGGTCGCTCAAATGTACTCGGCTCCGGCTCTGATTCCGGCTGAACGTTTTCAATAACCTGTGGCTCTGCTTCTTCTTCCTCTAACTCATCGGCAGTTTCCTCTGTTTCTCCCGCTACTGCAACATTGCTGACATAAATAGTTTTTTCTTCTATTCGCACCTTACACAGATTTAATGTATCTAATGCCTGAAGGAAAGGGATAAACGGGACACAGAGCTGATTCTTATAAAAATATGCGGGAAACTTCATCTGCAAATTTCTCAGGTTTTGCCCCTGCCTGAACTGCAATGCGTAAGAAGAAGCCGTTATTTTTATTTCTTTGTTTTCCCAACGGAGCAAACCGTCGCTTTCCTGATAATCGGAATTCGGAAACATTAAAGGTGCAATTACCTCAAGCTGAACGTAAGCTTGTCCGTTAAGAGTTTCTACATAATGAACCGTTTTATTTCCCTTCTGCCAGACAACGATATACCTATCCAAAGCTGAGGAACGGAGCGGAAAGAGAAGCGTTAACCCGGTTAGTAACAGGATTAGGATAAGAGATTGCTTGATTCGTTTTTGCTTTTTGAGCATCTTCAATAATGAAAATGTATTATACTGCTAATGCAAATTTACGGCTAATTCTTATGTATAGCAAGAGAAAAAGCGAACAGGAGACAGAAACAAAACATATATGTTTTTTGCAGGAGAGTGAAACAGCTTTGCTTTACAAATTTATTTTGGATTTTTTTGTAACTTTTCTGCATTTGACTTGTCATTATAAAAAGTAGAAGAGCAGATTATTAATTTGTTGTTTTTGCTTACATTTCGGTAACAAATAATTATCTTGTACGAGTAAAATAGTATTTT
>JBAYGQ010000176.1:0-5945 GCA_041666585.1 Bacteroidota bacterium | reverse complement strand
AGAACCGACAAAGTCATTGCTGTTGTTTGCTAACCGCCAGACTGATTTTAGTGCCATTACACACCTTCAAAGATATTTTGCGGAACAAGATAAAGTTTTGCCTGCAAATCTGCCGCTTTCTGTGTGGCACCTGCTGACTGAGTTACCTTCAAAGAGATATTATCGTACTGATCAACACTTCCGAGTGTGGTACCGGTATTCGGCAAGGAGTCTCTTTTAACATCGGAAGTAAATAATGAAATCCCGTCAGAAAATAGGCTGGTTGTGTTTCTGTATAAATTCACCGTGCAGTTCGCACTTGTACCCGAAGCCGCCTGGCGCACTTTCACATCAACAGCAAGAAGCCAGACAAGCCAAGGTACATCGAGTAACCATGCTCCCTGCGGAGTATCTGTATCCGCCACAAGCTCTCCGGGTATATTGATTTTATGCACATAATCCCAGTATTTCCGTGAGAAAGCAATTTTAAAATCCTTATCTCCCGATTCAAGTACAGAAGGTGAAACGATAGTGCAGGTAATTGTTCCCGAATCTCCGCTTGTGCTTTTTATATATCCTACTTTACGGACTGTGCCTGCTGAATTGGTGCAGGTAAACAATGAGCCTTCGATTGATTTCCGAAGAGCCGAATCACCTGAAAAAGTAAATGATGTAGAATTAGCATAAGAGCCGTTGCAGTTTACCCACAGTCTTGCAAATAAATCATTAATGCTCGCTCTCTTGTTCGTTCCTGCCTCTGCATCATATAGAATAATTTCATCATTACCTGAAGGATGAGATTTTTGTGTTGTATTGTGTATGTCTAAGCTTAAATCAAGTGTTTTACTCCCGCTCTCGCCTACTGTCTGCTTTTTCAAACCTTCTGAAACCGTTACTTTATTGTTCAGGTAATCGGCTACGGAATCATCAGAACTTATCTTAACCTTATTATCTGAAGTACCCTCTCCCGCAAGGCTTTCCACTGTAATTTTTTTCTTTGCGAAACTGTCTGCGGAATCTTCTATCAGTAAAACATCTGAATTAGCAGGGGTATCTTTTAAAGTAAAGGAATTTATATCACCCCCCGAACGTTTCAGAGCCGCATCATTAGTTACATTGCCGAGACCGACCTGCTCTTTTGTTACACTATGCGGATTATTGCTGTCTGTGCAATGAGAAACGGGAGCTTTGTCTTCAAGTACATCCTGAAGGTCGCTTTGGTTGGAAATTGTTCCTTCAATCTCGCCCCACTTAGCTTTACCCGTCAGCAAAGGGAAAAAAGTAACCGGCATTTTTTCATTCTCCTATATATTTTAGTTAATCGGTATAATTCAGAGAAACATTAAGTTTCCCGCCGCTTATGGAATTTTTAGTATATCTGATTTTAATAAAACGGAATACCGACAAAAAAATAATCATAACAGAGTCAGACTGATTTTCCGCTGTATTCACCGCAACTGTGGCACCGCATGTGTAATTTGTCATATCATTGGAAGCAAGGATTTCGATTACACCGTTATATGTACCTGTTACTCCGCTCCATGAAATCTGCATTGATTCAGCCGAAGCTCTCTTACCGAAGTTACTTATCGGGTCAAGTTCCAGAGGGAACCAATCGGACTCATAAGATTTGTCCATTGCTAATTCTGTGATTATTTCGTTTATCATTACTCTCTCTGCTTAATTGTTTATTGCAAATCCTATCAGACCGCGAATCGCCATCCTTCCCAAGGGATGACAAACATTTCTTTTCTTAAAAAATACACCTTCTGTTCCGTTATGGTTTTTTACATTAAATGCAACTGTCAGCACCCAGCCTGCTTTTTTCACCTCAAGAATTCTCTCGGTATGACCGTAAATTGTATTTGAGTGTCTCCAGATAATTAAATCATTTATTGTCGGTCTAAAGTATGCCTTCTTCCCTCTTATCTTTGCATCTGCGAACATCGCATTAGCAAGTCCTGTGCGTTTCAGCGGAATTGAACTAGTAATCAGTTTCAAATTTTGAGATGCTTTAAAAAAGCAATAGTACTGTCCTGCGGCACAATAAGCTGAGCCTCTTTTCAGTCCGACGGCATTCAGATATTTCTCCACATCACCGTCGTTTCTGTTAGTCTTTTCAAACGTACCGACCTGTGCAATTGCAATTCTTTTCGATTCTGTCAGCAGTTTGCTGTTGCATTTCAATAAATATTTTTCGTATGCAAAGCAATCCGAATTAGTTCCTGTAATCAGGAACACAGAAAGTAAAATCAACAATTTTAATTTATTCTTCATATTATTTAACCGACTCAATTTGAAAATTGTGCTATGTAAACTCCCAGAACAACTAAGCCGACGCAGATATGCACACCGAGAAAAACCAATCCCGGATTGATGCTCGAGCCTTCTTTCAGCAAATCAATTTTAGTGTAAGCATAGAGCGAAATTCCGGAAAGTGCAAGAGCCACACAATCAATTGCAACGATTAACAGCAAAGTCCTGATTTCACTCATCCCCGGCTGAAACAGCAGAAGAGTTATTACCGTAAGCACAATCCATGTTGCATGTCTTTTAATAAAATTCAATACATCTTTCATATTTTTCACCTTAGAATATTTGTTTGTAATTCAGCTTTCGAACTGATCCATCAGTTCATCATTAAAAAATCTGTCATTAGCATTTTTATTCGAAATTATCGGCGGCGGTAACTGAGAGTCGTTGTCTGCCGAGGTCAGCGCAACCATTCCCGCCTGAATATCCTTCAGCAATTTCACGGCATTTATCTTTCGCCAGACAAGAGTTGAAGGCACCGAGCTTCTGCCGTAAGCGTAATCATAAAGATTAGAAACAGTCAAATCCACCGATATTTTCTGAATAATAGGGTCTATTGTACCTGTAAAAGGTACATTGAACCTGCCAAAGAGATAAGAATCAATCAAAGCATCGGCATTTGTGCGGGCATAAGCAGTGCGGTCAGTATTGATTTCCTCACCTGTCGAATCCCCTGTCAGTCTTGCAAGCTCGCTTTCCGACATTTCTTTCAATAAATCAGTATCTGCAGAATAAGCCATTTTATCACTCCATTTTGTTTAATTAAATGAGGTCTGTCCCGAAAGTTTTAATATCAAATTCGCTTCTCACTTCACCCGGATTTATAGGAGACAACCCCCTACCCCCCTTTAATAAGGGGGAATTATGAACTTATATTAATCTTAATCTTACTTTATGAACTTTAAAAACTTTATGAACTTTATAAACTAATACCTTTCGGGACAGCCTCCTGATAATCGAAGTTACTCGTGCTACGGAACAATCTTCATTCTTACAAAACCTGACCCGGAGCAGGAATCCAAAGCCCTGCCGTTAACAGGATTTGTACCTGTTGCAGTCTTCGCTTTGCCGTCACTGTCCGATGTAATGTCGGCTCCGGCAAGTATAGTTGTCGAAGTTTCAATAGCAATCGTTCCGAGCGAAACGACTGATGCAAGTTCCCCGTCAAGCCAGCTTACTTCAGTTACACCGAGTGCACGCGATTCTGTATCGCAGAGCGAACCGAGATGCGATACAAACCTGAATGCGGGTAGATCCTGAGTTGCTCTGATTGTAAGCGACTGCAGAGGCTGATATGTTTTGTCGTTTAATGCCATTTCCTTTTCTCCTTTCTTATTAATTATGATTTGTGTTTGCAATAATGTATGCCGCATCCGAAGCTGTTACCTTAATGCAGTAATTATCTGTGTTGCGTATAACTTTTATCTTGCCGCCGTTTTCGTAGTATGTGTCAACTTCCGGCTTACCTTCGCGTTGGAAAGTATATCCATAACTCGGGTTGAATTCTGAGCGGCTTGACTTTTCGCGTGAATCAACATAAGCAAGAATCAGATTATCGCTCCAGACATCGGTGAAGCTTGCTCCGTCCGATGAATACACTGACAACCCTACTTCAATATTCGGTATCTCTGTGAGTTCAGACAAGATTTTTTTGGTTACCTTCGAGACACCGGAATATTTTACTCTGTCGAGTATTTTCGGATGCTGCATCAGCACATTGTATGCCGCATCTCCGATTATCATCGTGTTGGGATACCGTGCAATTCTGCTTCTTACGGCTGACATTCCCTCTTTTATTATCAACAGCGGGTCAACATCTGTAAGAGTATAGTCATCCCAGGCGTCTCCAGCCTGAACGACTAATTTCAAACCTGATTCGTAGTTGTTCGTATTCTGCACCAAATCCGCAATTTCTTTTTCCCTGCCGAGCAGGAGAATATCCATCAGCTCTTTTGTAATACGTTGTTCGTACTTCCAGAAATCCGGTGATTCCTCCTCTTCCAGATAATCAATTGCAATTTCGATGTCCCGCTCAACCGTCTCAAAATTTACTAATTGCAGGTCGCTCGGCGGAATACGGTTCGACTGCGCCCTGATTGCACGCGAGGTATCACGTACGATAAATGCTTCCTTTCCGAAAACAGGAATTTTTCCTTTCAGCTTCGACACCTGAACAGTCGGAAAAAGAAGTTCCCCTACCATTGAGTTGTTCGAGTAACCCTGCGCCACCGTACTAAGCACAGGGTCAACCATTCTGAGTTCATCTAACCTTGATGTAGCCATTTTTTCTCCTTAAATTCTTTAATTATTAATTGTTAATTTATATCTCATGTGCCAACGAAACCGCATCCTCATACGACAGTCCCGGAGTTTCTTCCTGAAGTCTCAATGCGGATTCGTGCAACTGAAGTCTTTCGGGAGATATTTTTCTACCCGATAGATTCAGGTCGCTGTAGATTTGCTGAGATTTCTGCTTCTTTGCAAATTCTCCGCTGAAAGCAACAGGCTTCAATGTGCTTACAAATGTTTTAACTTTGTTTAAAGCTGTATCCTCTCCGCTGAATTCCAATCCGTTTCCCTGTCTTAAATCAGACTGATAGGCGATTTCGAGCAGGTCAATCAGTAAATCTCTCTGCGAAGGAGTGATAAGCGAACCCTGAGAATTTGTCATAAGACTGTCGGCATAAGTATTAAAATCATGTATTCGTTTTTCTTTGTTTTTTCCTTCAATTTCATTTTTCAAAGCCTCAATTTCATTGCTCTGTTCAATGTTTTTTGAGGATAGTTTTGTGTTCTCGTCATTCAGTATTTTATTAACTGAAATAAGTTCATCGGTATTTATTCTTAACAATTCCAACTCATCAATCAATTCATTCAGCTTTTCATTTCCGTTGTCATTGCTTTTTGTATCTCCCTCTTCTTCGGTCAATTCTATGATACCGCCGTTCTCCTCATCACTGCCGTAAAGAAGTAATTCAGATTCAAATTCATTATACAGAGTATCCGCACTAAACGCAACATTTGCCAATCCTTTTACTGCGGGCGGAATTGCACCGAGTAAACCGATATGACGCAGGTTCAAGTCAGGCTCTAACGCAATAGAAACTTTTTTGAACATACCTTTGCGCACCTGTGCAATCAGCTCCGGTTCAATTTCTTTTAGTTTTGCAAGAAGTGAGTTACCGCGTCGTGATAAGCGTTCGACCCAGCCGTAAGCGGGCTCGTTTGTTTCGGGATGTCCTTTAACGAGAGGAGCTTCGTTGCTGTCCGATTCTTTTACTTTTGTGTTGTACATTTCGGCTATCTTATCCAATGTTTCTGTTGAATAGTCCGATGTATTTCCGCGTGAATCGGAGTGAGTACCCGTTTTAAAAATTTCAATCCACATATTTCACCTTTTTAAAAAGTTAATAAATCAGTTTTTTTCGGATATAAACTCTGTTTTCTGATTTGTAATTTCAAACAAAGGCGAAATTAAAATGCGAAGTATGTAATGCCAATAAAACGGTTTTAAACGGAATTTTGAATTAAATAGAAATATTTTTTATTTCGCTTTTTAATTATATTTGTAATATTGAGTCCATTATTTAAACTATATATTTGAAAAATGTCATTCTGAACTTGGTTCAGAATCCTGTATTCATGCGGCTTTT
>JBAYGQ010000175.1:0-5952 GCA_041666585.1 Bacteroidota bacterium | reverse complement strand
GATTTTACCTATATTGATAATGTAATTAGGATGAACTTGTTAGCTTTGCAGACGGAAAACAAAGCGGCATTGAATACCGTTTATAATACGGCATACGGTGAGCGTAACACACTGAATCAACTGGTAGGATGCCTGAAAGAATTTTTATCGAAATTTGACCCGGAGATAAGGAATGTTGAAATAAAATATGGTGCCAACAGAGTAGGAGATATTCCTCATTCGCTGGCATCGGTTGAAAAGGCAAAAGTTTTATTGGGATATCAGCCCGAATACTCATTGCGTGATGGGTTGAAGGAATCAGTAAAGTGGTATTGGGATAATTTGTGAAGTTTTTTGAACCACCAAAGGCACAAAAGGAAGACTAAGGAGCCACAAAAGCAGGTTTTGTAAAATAAAAAGGATATAAGTAAGTCCTCCGAAGGGCTGAAAAAAAACAAATAAAATATGTCTGAAATAAAAATAGCAGTTATAGGTCTGGGTTATGTCGGTTTACCTTTAGCCCGTTTATTCTCAACTAAATACACTACCATCGGATTTGATATCAATCAGAAGCGAGTGAAAGAACTTATGTCGGGTCACGATGCTACATTGGAAGTGGAGGATGAGTTATTACAGGAAGCCTTGCAAAAAGGGTTTATTTGCTCTAATAATCTTGATGATATCAAAGACTGTAATTTTTATGTAGTAACAGTTCCAACACCCGTCGATAAGAATAATAATCCGGATCTGACTCCCTTGTATAAGGCCAGTGAAACTGTAGGGAAAGTAATAAATAAAGGTGATATCGTTGTGTACGAATCCACAGTTTACCCGGGGGTTACCGAAGACGAATGCTTGCCGGTGGTTGAAAAAATTTCTGGATTGAAGTTTAATGTTGATTTCTTTGCAGGTTACAGTCCTGAACGCATAAATCCCGGAGATAAACTACACACAGTCGAAAAAATTAAAAAAGTAACATCTGGTTCTACGCCTGAAACTGCTAAAACAGTGAATGATGTATATGCTTCGGTGATAACTGCCGGCACCCATTTAGCGCCCACAATGAAAGTTGCTGAAGCAGCTAAGGTAATTGAAAATTCGCAACGCGACATTAATATAGCTTTCGTGAATGAATTGTCGAAGATATTCTGTAAAATGGGCATTGATACACAGGATGTACTCGAAGCTGCCGGAACCAAATGGAACTTTCTGCCCTTTAAACCGGGATTGGTAGGAGGACATTGCATTGGAGTTGACCCTTATTATTTGGCACAGGCGGCACAAAGACATGGATATAATCCCGAAATTATCTTAGCCGGAAGAAGGATGAATGATGGTATGGGTGAGTATGTAGCCAATCAGGTAATCAAGTTGATGATTAGAAAAGGGATTAAGATCTTAAATGCAGAGGTATTAATATTAGGATTTACATTCAAAGAGAATTGTCCGGATGTTCGCAATACAAAGGTGATTGATATTGTAAAGGAACTTAAGGATTATGATGTGCAGGTGACGATTTACGACCCATGGGCTAATCCGGCAGAAGTGATGCATGAATATGGGGTAATGGTTCACAATGAACTTCCTAATAAGAAATTTGATGGGGTTGTGTTGGCAGTGGCGCACAACGAGTTTAAACAACTTGATTTAAGTTCTTTTATTAATGGGCAAAAAGTGGTGTTTGATGTGAAAGGAATATTTAAGGCAGAGATGGTTGATGGAGATTATGATTATCAAAAACTAAAAAAAATGGCAAAAATAAATCTTTTAACTATACAGTGGGGAGAGAGTTACGGTGCGATACTTCAAACTTATGCAACCTGTAAGATATTAGAAAATCTAGGACATGAGGTAACTATAATTAACTTATTAAACTCAGACTACGTCAGTCGATTTAAGCGCATTCGCACATATTTAAGTTTTAATATTCTTAAAATAATCAGATTTGAGTTGTTCAAAAGGAAGAACTTTCCGTTGAGAACTAAGCATATGCTTTTAATAAACCCAAGATTAATTCCTAAGGCTGATTATGTTGTTGTTGGTAGCGATCAAGTGTGGAATAGTGAAATTACAAAAGTATCAGCTTTGTCGTTTTTTCTTGATTTTGTTCCCACATCTGTAAAAAGGGTATCATTGTCTTCTAGTTTTGGAAAAGCGATATGGAACGATTCCATGCATTTTACATTACAAGTTAAAGACGAGATACAAAAATTTCATGCATTATCAGTTCGAGAAGAAAGTGGAGTGAAGATTTGTGAAAATACATTTCATGTCACCGCAAAACAGCTTGTTGACCCAACTATTGCTTTAAACGATTTTTCCTCATTTATACCAAAGAATATTGACTCACATAATGACATTACATGTTTTATTTTTATTCAGAATGATTTATTTAAATTTGTTTCTGAATATATAAGTCAAAAATTAAATTCTCCTATTAGACAACTTGCATATTACACGAGAAACTCATCTGTTATTAAAAAAGCATGTTATTCTCCTACTGAATTTCTTCGAAATATAGCGGGAGCTTCTTTTGTTATATCTGATTCATTTCATGGAATAGTTTTTTCGATTTTATTTAAAAAGCAATTTGTTGTATTACGCGCAATTGAAGATCGGTTTGAAAGAATAAGTGCGTTAATGAACATGTTACATTTAGAAGATAGAGTAATACTTACAAAAGATGATCTGGAAAAAAACAGCAAAATGATATTCAATAAAATTGATTACTCAGTCATTGATAAGATATTGGAAAATAAAAGAGTGGAATTCTATAATTTTGTTCGAGAAAATATCTCCTAAATTGATCGTATTTTTGATATAAATAAATGGTAAAAGATAACAACAGCAAACGAATAGCAAAAAATACATTATTATTATATATACGACTCCTAGTTGTTATTGTAGTATCACTATATACTTCCCGCATTGTATTACAAGTGCTGGGTGTTGTTGATTTTGGGATATATAATGTTGTTGGAGGTGTTGTTGTTATGTTAGCTTTTCTTAATACCTCAATGGCTACAGGAATTCAGCGATTTCTAAGCTTTGAATTGGGTAAAGAAAATAATGACAAATTGAAACTTGTTTTTCGAACTGCATTAACTATACAGGTAATGCTCTCTTTTTTAATTGTCATTTTAGGTGAAACGGTTGGATTATGGTTTCTAAATAACAAAATGACAATACCTGCCGATAGAATTATATCAGCAAATTGGGTTTATCAATTATCAATACTCTCATTTGTTTTTGTTATTTTGCAGTCACCTTTTAATGCAATAATTATTGCACATGAAAGAATGAATTTTTATGCATACATGAGCATCGTTGAAGCACTGTTGAAACTGTTCGTTGTATTTTTAATTGCATCGTCACCTTTTGATAAATTAGTTTCATATGCATTGTTGTTAGGAATTGTTACATTTATCATTTTCTTATTTTATTTGTTCTATACAAAAAAAAGATTTATAGAAGTTGACTTTGCATTAAGTTTTAAAAAGGAGATGTTAATATCAATGTCGAGTTTCTCTGGATGGAATACTTTAGGATCACTTTCATATACAATGAAGAGTCAGGGGATTAACATATTGTTAAATATGTTTTTTGGTCCTGTGATAAATGCAGCCAGAGGACTCTCATTTCAGGTTTTCACTGCAATCAATGGCTTTGTTACCAATTTTCAAGTTGCATTCCGACCTCAAATGATAAAGTCATATGCACAGGGCGACATTGATTATGTAATAAAAATGTTATATTTTGTCAGCAAATTATCTTTTTTTTTAATCTATATTATTTCTTTACCAGTGTTGCTCGAAACTGACACAATTCTAAAAATGTGGTTAGGAAATGATATTCCACCAGAGACTTCTCTGTTCACCCGTTTGGTTATCCTGACAGGTATCGTGGATGCATTTGCCACTCCTTTTTCAACCATTGTGCACGCTACTGGAAAGGTAAAATGGTTTCAAATTGTAACAAGCAGCATTATGATTCTAGTAATTCCGGTATCATATTTTCTATTTAAAATTGGATTACCACCTGAATTTGCTCTAATAGTGTCCTTGGTTTTTACAGTATTAGTTCAGATTACAAGAATCCTGTTTGTAAAAAAATTAATTAATTTCTCTATATTGCACTATTTTAAACATGTTTTTGTGCCTACTTCAATAATTTTTATTATTTCTCCATTATTACCATTAACACTACACATGGTTTATGAAGAAACGTATGAACGCATGTTTCTTACAATTCTAATGTCAATACTTTCAACTTTGATTTTTACATATATTTTTGGATTAAATAAAAAGGAGAAAGTTGAATATACGCAGAGAATCAAAAACTGGTTTTATACAAAAATGAAATCAACCAGATTAAATTCGAATAAATGAAATTATATGAATAATAACAAAATAAATCCAGTTGTTACGAATAATCTTTGTATAGGTTGCGGGCTTTGTGCTTACGCTGGATATACGATGGATTATAACAAAAAGCGAGGACAATATGAACCAAATTTAAAGTCAAAGAATTATGACAAGAATCTGGCTTGGCAGATATGTCCTGGTAAAGGATATGATATTGTGAAAGAAGGCTCGAAATTGTTTCCAAACCAGAAGTACTCACTTGAATTAGGATTTTATAATAGCATACAAGCAGTGCATTCAAACTCAGAAGAGATTCTTAAGAATGCATCGTCAGGTGGAATTATGACTGAGTTAGCATTATATCTTCTCGAGGAAGGGCTTGTTGATGCCATCGTTTCAACTAATTTTTACTATACGAAAGATGGTCCGCGTACACAAACAAAGTTGATAAATACGAAGATTGATCTGCTTAGCTCACAAGGTTCAAAATATATTCCTGTGAATATGGATAAGTTGATCCTTGAACTTAAAGAATTCAATGGTACTGTTGCTTTCATAGGTACACCTTGTCAAATAGCTGGTATACGGAATATACAACAACACGATGAAACACTCAAGAAAAAAATACGATATACAATTGCTAACTTCTGTGGTGGATTTAAAGATTATAGAAATGTTGACAAAATAATAAAAAAATACAACTTTGTTAAATCAAAAATTAATTATTTTAGGTTCAGAGGAGGAGGACAACCTGGCAGTATGGCTATAAAAGATGTATACAGAAAAGAGCTTAAACTGCCTTACCCGGATTACATGTCAGAGACTGGTTATCCGAAGCATAAAAGATGTAAATTGTGTACTGATGCCACAGGAGAACTAGCTGATTTCTCTTGTGGAGATTTATGGTTGAGTAGCTATTTGAAGGATGAATTTCCATGGTCTGTTATAATATGTAGAAATACAACTTCAGATAAAATAGTAAAAGATTTAATCTCTAAGGGTAAGATATCAACAAAAACTTTAACCGAGTCAGAAGTAATTAAAAGTCAAAAAACAAATATTACAAGTAAGAAATACAGACTCTTCTCCAAATTAAGAATGTATAAACTGTTTTATGTAAAAGTTCCAGACATTCCAACTGGTTTATCAAAAGAGAATTCAAGTGTTATACACGAACTTAAAGTCCTAATACTCCAAAAACAGAAGTTTATACGAGAGAAGATTGGACTTCATAATACAAAAATCAAATTTTGGGAGAAGGATTAGTATTTTTTTAACATAAACTAAAAATGAACAAACGAATTTTATTTATAATTCCTACTCTCAAAAACGGAGGTGGTACTATAAGGAGTTTGCAGAATATCTTATTACATTTGAATCAAGAATATAAGATTGATGTTTTGCCTATGTTTTATTATCCAGTTGATATTGTAAAGCTTGAACATTGCAAAATACTACCATACCAAGCATCTCTCATGGCATTAGGAACAAATATAAAAGACTTAAATCACTTAAATAATAATCTGATAGTTTTAAATGTACTGTTAAGAAAGATCATTCTGTTTGCTGTAAGAAGAATGAAATTATTAAACAAATTATTTCCGCTGCT
>JBAYGQ010000174.1:0-5953 GCA_041666585.1 Bacteroidota bacterium | reverse complement strand
TTAAAACTTTTTTAAAACTATTAACACTTATTGCAATTCTGATATGCTCTAATGGGTGTAAATCATTTTATGGAAATTATTATGTAAATGATATATCATTGGATTCTAAAATAACTGATTTTCACAATAAAGATGGAGAAAAAGTAATTTTAGATGATTCAGGTGCATATCTAATTTATAACAAAATTATACTTACAGGTGTTAAAGCCAATGATACTTTTAGAATACCACTTGAAGAAGTCAAACAATTTGAATATAAAAACTCTTATTATAATGTAAAAAAAATGTGGATTGATAAGTTATTGGAAATAAAAGATAGTATTGAATGGATATCTACGACAAGTGGTAGGACAATAAGATTTGATTCCAGTAGCGGGAAGTTGCTGGAAAACAATAAAAACAATTATAGAATAATCGCTAAAAACAAATCCGGCGAAAAAGTAGATACCGGACTCAACGAAGTTGTTTTATTGAGTTTTTATAGAAACGATACTTTTGGTACTATAATGTTGACTTTTTTAGTTGTTTTTATAATATTTTCTATTTATGTAAAGATTGCTAATCCAAAAATTTTATAAGCAATATTATAAAAAAAATTATAATTAAATTTAATAAAAGAAATAACTTGCATATTCAAAGGTATTTGAACTTGTTATAAGATCCTTCCCGGTAACATGTTTTTTTACACCGGTACCGATTTTATGGAGCAAGGACTTAATAAGAAAATAAGAAAACAAATTAATTTGTAATAAAAAGTATTTTTAGTTATTGCTAAAAAAATATTTATTCGTAAAAGCATAAAAACCTAATACCAATTTTTTAGCTCTGCATTCATTTGAAATTAATTTATAATTATAAAGATATAACTAAATTTCAATCAAATATGTTTAAAACTTTTTTAAAACTATTAACACTTATTGCAATCCTGATATGTTTTAATGCCTGTAAATCATTTTATGGGAATTATTATGTAAATGATATATCATTGGATTCTAGAATAACTGATTTTCATAATAAAGATGGAGAAAAAGTAATTTTAGATGATTCAGGAGCATATCTAAATTATAACCAAATTATACTTACAGGTGTTAAAAACGATGATACTATTAGAATACCACTTGAAGAAGTTAAACAATTTGAATATAAAAACTCTTTTTATAATGTAAAAAGTATATTGGTTGATAAGCTACTGGAAATAAAAGATAGTATTGGCTGGATATCTACGAAAAACGGTAAGACAATAGGATTTGATTCCAGTAGCGGGAAGTTACTGGAAAACAATAAAAACAATTATAGAATAATTGGAAAAGACAAATCCGGCAATAAAGTAGATACCGGACTCAACGAAGTTGTTTTATTGAGTTTTTATAGAAACGATAGTTTTGCTACTTTTATGTTGATTTTTTTAGCAGCTATAATAATTTTAATTATTTACAGTGCCTTTAGAATTAAATATAGCTCTCCTAAATTATAGAGTAGGAATTAAAAGTTAGATACAAGAGTAGTTATTTAACACTTCCTTACTTTCCCCTCGGGTAATTCATTTTTTTATTTTGAATAATTAAGATTTGAAATATTTTATTCAATTTTCACTAAAGGGGTATCAGTCCAATTATTATCGTAGTGCATTGATAAAGATAATAATAAAAAAAAGACCGGAGTAATAAGTCCGGTCTTTTAATAACTATCGTTGTGCTGAATTTTAATGGAAATAGAGACTGGCGCCTACTGCGGAGGTAAATAATCTCAGTAGATTTTCGCTGTATTTTGATTCTGTATTACCTGCTTTTGCAGTGGAAGATGCAGTATTGTAATTTACACCTGCTTCAACATATACGGCAAAGTTTCTGGTAATAAATACTTGTCCGCCAAATGCAAATGATAAATCAAGTACACTGTGGGTGGTTTCAATTGTACCCTGTGTTTCTTTTGGCGGAATTGTATAACCGAATCCAAGTGTAAGATACGGGCTTACATCCCCTTTGCTCAGGAAGTACAAGCCATAGCAGTTAAAACCGATAGTGCTTTTTGACTCTTTTTGTGCATCAGTTAAACCGTCTCCGGAAAGGCTGGTCTGCTGGAATTCTAATCCAACGCCGATTTCAATACTTGGGCTCAAAACATATAGTAGTCCCAATTCATTAGCATCAAAGCCGAATTCTGCATTCAAACCGAATGTGCCTGCAGGAGGAAAGCCTGTGTCTTTTGCTTCGGTGACAGCAAATAAAAGAAAAGTAGTAACAAAAATTGTAACGATGAAAGTAGTAAATCTTTTCATAAAAACTCCCTTTATTGAAAAATATATTATGTGGTTGATAATACAAATATAAAAAAAATTAATTCTTGAAAAAAAATATTTTTGATGTTACTTCTATTTTGATAAAAATATTTATTATATTTGAAGTCTGTTTGTTATATTTCAAATTACTAAATAAGGTGCTTTATGAGAAAAACAACTGTTTATGCGGCTTTGCTCGCAATTGTGCTTATGCTTGCACCGGTTAAGAATGTTTTTAGTCAGGTATCGCTGAAAGACGAGAACGGGAAAGATGTAACATTATATAATAAAAGTTTTGCTTTAGTTATCGGAGTAGTGAACTACACTGCAGGCTGGCCCTCGCTACGCGGAGTGCAAAAAGACGTTGAAGGTGTTAAACAGGCATTGGAAAAACAAGGTTTTTTCGTTACTGTTGTATTAGACCCCGATTCCAAAAGTTTAGACCTTGCATATAAGGATTTTATCAGCAAATACGGATTAGATGCCGATAACAGGCTTCTTTTTTACTTTGCGGGTCACGGTCATACAATACATACCGCTTATGGTGAGGAAATGGGATATATTGTTCCCACAGATGCTCCAAATCCGAACACCGATAAAAATAATTTTCTTTCGAAGGCAATGGCAATGCAGCAAATTGAAGTATATGCCAAGCAGATTCAGTCCAAGCATGTTCTCTTTCTTTTTGATGCTTGTTTTTCAGGTTCAATTTTTGCGATTACAAGGGCAATTCCGGAAAATATTTCATATAAAACTTCTAAGCCCGTAAGACAGTTTATTTCTTCGGGCAGTGCCGACGAAACCGTTCCTGACGAAAGCATTTTCCGTCAACAGTTCATGTCCGGTTTGGACGGTGAAGCCGACCTGAATAATGACGGCTTTATTACAGGTACCGAGCTTGGTGAATTTCTTACTGAAAAAGTAATAAATTATTCCAAAAACAATCAGCATCCACAATATGGCAAAATCCGCAATCCGTTTCTTGACAAGGGCGATTTCGTTTTTCTCTCAAAAGCAGAAAAGGAACCGAATAATTCATCCAATGAGAGTTCTGCAAATCTTTCGCGCGGTGCAAATTCAAAAGCCGACAACGCTTATGAAGCAGACAAATCAAATAGCCTGAAATTTGTTGATGATGAGGTTAAAAAAGAAAAGCTCCCTTGGGATGATGAGTATCAGGATATGAAATCAATATTTGCAAAAGTAGCTATTCGTGCTATGAAAGGGCAGTATTTGTTTGCAGAGAACAGTCCTAACGGCAATGTACTTGCAAAAGCTGATGATTTCACAACCAATGAGGTGTTCGATGTGATTCCTGTAGGCGAAAGAAAAGTAGCTCTAAGAAGTCCCAAAGGGAAATACTTAAATGCTACTGAAGACGAAAAAGAAGTTTATGCCGACCGGGACAGCATAGGTAAGAACGAAACTTTTGAAATTGTAGAATTGGAGGGTGACAAAGTCGGATTCAAAACAGCTCACGGAAAATTTCTCTGTGCCGAATGGGGAGGTGATAACCTTGTAGCGGCTAACCGTACAAAGATTGATGTATGGGAAGTTTTCAGCTTTATTAAACTAAGACAAGTGGCATTAAAAACATTCAACGGACAGGTGCTTAATATTGATTCGGATAAGGAATTGAAGGCTAAAGGCAGACTGATGCAGAAAAAGCAGGAAGATAATATTTATATTGAATTTGTGAAATTGAACAGAAACAAAGTAGCTTTAAAAAGTCAGACAGGTTTTTATCTTGGTGTAAACGGAGATAAGATTTATGCAGAATACACGAATCCCGGTAACAAATCTACATTTGAATTAGTTGAATTGGAAAAGAATAAAATAGCTCTGAAAGCACAGAACGGTAAGTATCTGACTGCTGTCGGGGGAGGAGGCTTCGGGCTGAAAGCTGACGGAGATGAAATAGGTGACTGGCAGAAGTTTGAGATTGTTCATCTGACACCAAAAGCAAAGTAAATTCTGAATGCTGAATTCTGAATGCTGAATTGAAAACCCGAAAAAATAACTTTGGGACTGTCTCCTAAGTAAAGGAATCTATAGAATGTCATTCTGAACTTGGTTCAGAATCAAGAATTGAAGCCGTGTTTTGGATTCCGGACCAAGTCCGGAATGACAATATTTACAATTGAAAGACAACAGCACTAAAGCTCTCATTCTGACCCAGAGCATCTGAATGAGTCTATAAATATCAAAACAAACAAAAAGGAAAATAAGTGTTTTTAAAATTGATGGAACGACTCGGCAGAAACGTAATGAATTTTATCCGTGAATTCGGACAGATTGTCTTTCTTATTTACAATGTAGTACGTTATTTTCCCCGTTTCGTTAAAGACCGGAAATTAATAATTGAACAGATGAAAATAATCGGCTCCGACTCACTTCCATTAGTGCTGCTGATAGGTGCGTTTACGGGTGCAATTGCCGCATTGGAAGCTACGCTCTTGTTTTCGAAATTCAACCTTATAAACATAACACGTCCGTATTTAGGTGCCTCGATTGCAACAGCCGTTTTTACCGAATTGACACCCGTGCTGACGGCATTGGTTATTGCAGGAAGAGTCGGAGGTGCAATAGCGGCTCAAATCGGAACAATGAAAGTATCGGAGCAGATTGATGCACTTGAGATGATGGCGATCGACAAAAACAGATTTCTTGCAATGCCGAGGATACTTGCCGCATTACTTATGATGCCCGTACTTGCGGTATTTTCTAATTTTGTAGCTTTGCTCGGTGCTTATCTGCTTGTTTCTTTAAAATTTGAATTCACAACTTTTGAATATTTTAATTCAATTCAGAGCTACTTTGCAACTAATGAAGTTCTTATCAGCCTTTCGAAATCTATGATATTCGGAGGAGTAACCGCACTTGTCGGATGTCATGTCGGGTTTGCCACTTTCGGCGGAGCGGAGGGGGTCGGAAACAGTACGGTTCGTGCTTTTACGATTTCGGCTTCCGCTATACTTGTGATTGATGCATTATTCGGATATATTTTTTAATAAACATACAGCACTTATGAAATATTTATTATTGGTTTTAATAGCTTTATTTTTTGTTTCCTGCTCATCCGCAAAATATTCTGTTACGAAAGAGCCGGAGGGAAAGAGCATAATCAAAGGCGTTTTGTCATGGGAAGACTGGCAGGAAGAAGCGGGCTGGAGTTCTTACGCATCTGTCGGCTACACACCGAATAAATCCATAACTAAAGATATTGCAGAATATGTGATTTCGAAAAATCTTTCTTTTGTAATTTTTGCAGGCTCCTGGTGCGGGGATTCTGAGACCGAACTGCCGAAAATATACAAACTGCTCACTCTCGCCGGAGTCTTTAACGACAGAATAGAACTTTGGGGAGTTGACCGCGAAAAGTTAGAACCAAGCGGCAACGCAGAGTTTTTCAAAATCGAAAAAGTACCCACCGTGATTGTTATGACAGGAGAGAAAGAAATAGGCAGAGTTGTCGAGATGCCCAAAACCTCATGGGACAGCGACATTATGGAGATAATCAGAAATTATGTTTTTAAATAAAAGTGATAAGTTAACAAACTTTTGCCAAGTTAAATATAACTTTGTACTTTTGGACTAAGCCATAATGAAATTATTATTTTTTAGTTGTGATATTTTTTAAATTAAGTTTTGTTGAAGAAATTTTATTCTACTTTT
>JBAYGQ010000173.1:0-6013 GCA_041666585.1 Bacteroidota bacterium | reverse complement strand
TGGTTGCCGAGACAGATGCCGAAAATCGGTTTATCTATCGAAAGTGCTTTTTTCAGATTATCTATTGTTGCTTTGCACATCTGAGGGTCACCTGGTCCGTTCGAAAGGAACAGCCCGTCGTAGTCCTCAGCCGTGAAATCATAATCCCAGGGTACCCGGACAACAGTTGTGTCAAACGTTAGTAGGTATCTTATAATATTATTTTTAACTCCGCAATCCACAAGTATGATTTTGTATTTACCTTTTCCATAAACTGTTTTTTCCTTGCAACTTACCTTTGCCACAAGATTCTCAATATTAGGGTCGTAAAAGTCAATATCCTGACCTTCGAAAATCATTTTTCCGAGAGATACACCTTTTTCCCTGAGACGCTTTGTCAATGCGCGGGTATCAATACCATAAATGCCGGGAACTTTGTTTTCTTTCAGCCAGTCACCGAGACTTTTAGAGGCGTTCCAGTGATTATATTTAAAAGAGTAATCAGAGATTATCAAACCGGAGATATGAACCGCATTCGATTCAAAAAACTTAGCCAGACCGTTCTCAAGAGTATAAGCAGGTACTCCGTAATTACCTATCAGAGGATAGGTAAGAACCAGCAACTGTCCCTTATAAGAAGGATCTGACAAGCTTTCGGGATAACCTGTCATGGCTGTATTGAAGACAACTTCGCCAGCAGATGATCCCTCGTATCCGAAGGACTGACCTTCAAACACAGTACCGTCTTCTAATATTAATTTGCTTTTATTTGTTTTTTCCATAGTTCAATATTTTTAAAAATAAACAGACAAAAAAAATCCTCAATAAATAACTCATTGAGGATTTTTTAAAATTTATTAAAATTCTTTTTTTCTGCAAGGCATAAGAATACTTTTTTAGTTTTTGTGTGATTTAATTATACAAATATATAGAAAATATCTCAGATTTAAGTCAAATGTATAGAAAACTTTTGCACATTTAAGTTAGTATATTCCCTCTAACTCAAACGCTCATGTCTGAGCCATATCCATTTTCTCCCGTTTCTTTTTACAAAGTTCTAAACCGGTTTTCAAACGGTTTTCAATAAATCTATTTTTGATATTTTTAATATTGAGTATTTTTCCTAAATAATTTTACTTTTCTGAAGTTACTTAATTTATAATCAATTAAGAACCAGATAAGGATTAAAATTGCATAAGTGGTAATCAAGTAATTGTTAAAAATTTGCCTTAGGTAGTAAAACGACTCAAAATTTGTGGGAAAATTATTAAACTTAATTTGTAATGTATTGCTACCAATACTTACAACTAACGAAAGAATTATGGTCAATAATAATCCGAGCCACAAAACCAAAGGATGTATGAGAGGTCTGACAGCAATAGGTTTTGATTTGGGGAGTACTTTAATTCCTTCCATCAAATTAGAAGTAAAATCAGCTGAAAGTTCGGGCAATGGAGCTGATTTAAATAATTGTTTTAGTTTTTTTTCTGTATCAGCCATAAAAGTCACTAAATTCTTTTTTTAATAAACGTTTTAATATCGAATATAATTTTTTTCTCGTTCTAAACAGTCTTGTTTTAACAGTTGTTTCAGTGAATCCGGTTATTTCAGCAATAAACGATACTTTTTTTTCTTCAAAGTAATATAAATGCAAAATAGCGCTTTCATCGGGTGAAAGTTCATTCATTGCTTGATCCAAATATTTAATTGTTTCTGAATTAACCAATATTTCTTCAATAGTTTTTTCTTCATCAATAGGTTCAAGTATATCTTCGAATTCGTTTAATGAAAAATTTACTTTCTTTTTTTTTCTTATGTATGAAATTGATTGATTATAAACTATTCGATAAAACCAAGTCGAAAATTTTCCCGTAAAATTATATTTATCCAAATTCGAGTAAATATTTATGAAAACATCCTGAAGAATTTCTTCAGCGTTCTCACGGTTCCTACAGATTCTGTATGCAAGATTAAAACCCTGATACTTGTAGCGGTTTATAAGTTCCTGCAAAGCATTAATTTCCCCTGCTATTATTTTTTTAATTATAATTTTATCATCTGGTTCTGCCATATTTATATTTGACGCAGAAAATATATTTCGGTTACAATTGATTA
The DNA here is from genome assembly GCA_041666585.1 of Bacteroidota bacterium. Taxonomy (GTDB): domain Bacteria; phylum Bacteroidota; class Ignavibacteria; order Kapaibacteriales; family UBA2268; genus JBAYGQ01. Next base: position 3,919 of record JBAYGQ010000173.1, on the reverse strand, counting down.
TTTTTGTAACCGAATCATAAAACCTGCGTCAAAAATACAAAAGTAATTTTATCATCAAGGAGGAAATATGGATTTTATTATTCCGATAGTTCTATTCATAGTTATATTCGGTATTTTTTATGTTTACATAACAGCCCGAAACAGAGAACGCATGGCAATAATTGAAAAAGGTACTGAATTCGATTTATCAATCTTTGAAAACAAACGTAAATTCGATTTCAGAGGATTGTTGTTCAGATTAGGCTTGCTGAGCGTAGGGGTTGGTTTTGGTGTTGTTATTGCAATTATTATTGAAGCTTTGATGTTCGATACAATTCACCAAAGGGTTTTTTCCGGCAATATATATTGTTATACTCAAGATAATGCTCCGGCTCTTTTTATCTCAATGATATTTATTTTTGGAGGGCTGGGATTAATCTTAGGTTTTTTCTTGGGCAGAAAGAAAGAAAATTAACCAAATTACAAGCATAGTCAGGAGGATGCTTCTGACTATGCATTAACAATCCATTATACATTTAAAATAAAAAATAAATTTTTTTATTTCATTTTTTATTGCTTTTTTCTAAAACTGCTAATTCTTTATTTTATCTTAATGAATTTTCCCATAATAGTTTTATCTGCATAGACAATTTGATAGTGATAAACTCCGGAATACAATGTACCCATATTTAATTTTAAGAGATTTTTACCTTGAACGATTTCAGCGATTGAAGCAGAATACACAATACATCCGAAAGAATTATAAATTAAAATTTTCCCACTTGCATTTTTGTTGGCTTCAAAAGAAATAATAGTAGATTCTGAGAAAGGATTCGGATAATTTTCGGAGAGATTTGATTTGAAGGAATTGTTTCCCTCCACTGACAGGCTATTTCTCGGCATTTTGAAAATACCGCCGTCATAAACTGAAACATATATGTTATCTCCTGCAACAATTAAGTCATTCATCGAAGAAATCGGAACGTTCTTATTGATATTTATAGTATCGGAGGCACTCTGAGAGGATAAATAAATATTATTAAATGTAGCGAAAACGAATTTGTTATCATTTCGGGCTATGTTTACGAAATTATCTTCAGGAGAAAATGAAATTTTAAGAGTATCCCAGCTATTACCGAAATCTTTTGAATAGTTTATTTTAACATCCGTTAGCTGAATGTTGCCGTCAACATCCCCGTATTTATCAATTACAGCATAAATAAATCCGTTCTGAAAATTCATTTTACGTATATAACTTCTTTGAGCAGAGCTTATGTCGCCAAGGTCTAAAGTTGAGATTAATTCAAATGATTCTCCTGCATCTTTTGAACTATTAATTTTACCGTCATCTGTATATGCGAATAGAACTAAGCTGTTTACAAAGTTCAAATTGCTTTTTATCAGAGTTGTATCTATATTCAATACTTGCCAGCTATTGCCGAAATCATACGAAATGTAGTATTTATAGGTTGAATCCATATAGTAAGTAAAGGTTGCAACTAAAGTGTCTCCGCTGATTACCGCTTTTTGAAATGTGTACCAGATTCTATCGGGAAAAGTACATAGCACAGGATGCCAGGTATTTCCTTTATCCTTGGAATAAAACAAAATTGTATCATTGGCTGTTTTTGATTTTAAAAATATCGTATTTGAGTCCACAAGAAGCGAATCATAATACTCTGACGCAGGCATATTGGCTTCCTTCCAACTGTCTGCATTATCATCCGACCTGAAAAGCCTTTCGGAGTATGCCAAAATAGAATTATCTAAAGAATAAATGCTGTATCCTTTATCGGACTGCATATTGGGAAGACCGTTATCGAAATTATACCAGCTACTTCCTCCGTCCGAACTTCGGAATGTGTTATAGAGCAGGTCATTGCTTAAAGTATAAATGAGATTCTTGGTTATGTCGGACTGAGGGAAACTGTCCGTCAGCAACTGCCAGCTATCGCCGCTATCCGCCGATGAATACAGATTATTCGCGGATATGGCATAAAGCTTATCTGTCTGCCAGTTTGCTAATTGTCCCGAAGGGAAATTATTCAGTTTTTGCCAGCTTACACCCTGATTTGTAGAGCGGAACAAAGAATCAGAACAGCATGCGAAGTAATTATCTTTATAGACTGCAACTAACTGATAATCCGATACAGGTAGTCCATTCTTAATATTCGTCCAGCTATCGCCGTCATCGGAAGATTTTAAAATCACATCCCCGTCCTGAGATAAAGCAAGCAGAACCTTGTTATCCGAGTCAATAAATTTTATGAATAATGTCTTCCCGTCAATTACGGTATCCAATATTGTTTCCCAATTCCTCGCATCCCGGCTTCTGTAAACCTTTCCGCCGGTTATGCCGAACAGATAATTTTTATGCGCATAAGTTTTGCTTATATGTTTGAAATCGGGCAAGCCTGAAGTCTGCAGGTACTCCCAGTTATTGCCGTTATCGGATGAGCTGAGAACATTTTGACGGGTGAGGGCAATTATCTCATTGTTGAGTTTAAATACAGATTGCACGGATTTATCGCCTCTGCCGACAAAGGAGTATCGCCAGACTTTGCCGTTGTCAGTTGATTTATAAATTCCGTGGCTTGTACCGATTAGCAAAAAGCCGTTGCCTTCGAGAAAACAATTCACAGAGGTTTTCGGCAGAGTAGCAGTCCAGCCCTCAGCAAAAGCAAAAGCCGGAAAAGACAGAATCAGTATAAAACATATAAATATTTTTTTCATTTTTTTGATTTTCTTGTTCCCAAGCTCCTGCTTGGGAACACCTCAAATTAAAGTACAGTTTACCCTTGTTCCCAAGCTCCTGCTTGGGAAACCCTCAATTTTAGTCTTGTTACTCTTGTTCCCAAGCTCCTGCTTGGGAACACCTCAATTAAAGTACAGTTCTATATCTTCACAAACTTACAAAACTTATTGCCCGCTTTAAGAAAATAAATGCCGGGTGAAAAGCCGCTCACATCAATCCTTGCGCTTGGTTCAGCTTCTGCTACCTTGTATCCCAGAACCGAGAATATCTCAACCTTTTGGCTAAGTGATTGCAATTCGTTGTACCCAATAAGCTGAACGTAGTCGGTAGCGGGATTGGGAATGATTAAAAAAGAAGTTATAAGATGACTAAGTTTTTCATCTTTTACATCTACAATACCGAAATCAGATAATTTTGCACGGAATAAGCCACTACCCCAGGTGCCGGCAAAAAAATACTTATCATTAAAAGATAAACTCCGAATAAATTTGTCATTTAAAGCATTTTCAATTAAATTAAGGGTTATGCCATTTAATTTAAAAATCATTACACCATGATTGGTACCTGCTAATATAATATCGCTAACACGTAATACAGAGTAAATATTGATATAATTAAATCCAAAAATATTCCATGAATCTCCCAGATCATTTGAGTTATAAATACCATCATTTTTTAGGGTTATATATAATTTATTATTATTAAATTTAATTGTGGTTGGTAAATTCGATTTACTCATAATAATTTTTTTAGATGTCCAATTTTTGCCTTTGTCTATTGATATATATAAATGATCCATACTGGATGCAAAAATATAATTATTACTAGAGGTAATATTTAAAATATTATTTGAATCTAAACCTAACTTTGTCCAAGTATTCCCTAAATTACTCGACTGATAAATCCCATTTTTATTAGTTGAAAAAAGTAAATCCGTTCCATCGGAATGCAAACAATTAATTATAGTATCTTGTTTGTTATAAAACTTTGTTTGCCAATTTACACCGAAATCAGATGAAGATAATATTTTCCCATTATTTGTTGAGCCAAAAATAATACTATCGGATATTACAAAATTGATGAATTGAATACTATCAAGAGTGTTATTAATTTTTTCCCAATTTTCGCCAAAATTTGTAGATTTATAAAAACCTTTATTAGAATAAATAATTATTTTATCTTTCA
>JBAYGQ010000172.1:0-6018 GCA_041666585.1 Bacteroidota bacterium | reverse complement strand
GTCGGTGTAAATATCTTCGAGCTTGTACGGTACCTTGAAACCGCTTCCGAAGTCAATATACTCAAGTTCGGGGAAACGCATTGCGGTTTCGAACAGAATTTCCGCTCCTTGCATAAATACTTCTACATCGAGTATATCTGAGCCGGTGTGGATGTGCAATCCCTCTACTTTAAGATTACTTGCTTTTACTAATCGCTCCAGATGGGGGATTTGGTGAATAGAAATTCCGAATTTCGAGTCAATATGTCCTGTTTGGATTTTCGCATTTCCGCCTGCTATAATATGAGGATTTATCCTGATACATACAGGTACTTTGCCTCCGTACTTAAGCCCGAACTGTTCCAGAATTGATAAATTATCAATATTTATGCGGACTCCGGCGGCTATTGCCATTTCAATTTCTTCCATCGAAACACAATTCGGTGTATAAATTATATCTTTAGGTGCAAAACCTGCTTTCAGCCCCAGCCATACTTCCTGAATTGAAACAGTATCGAGCCCCGAGCCGAGATTTTTAAAAAACTTCAAAACGCTGATATTAGTTAGTGCCTTGCATGCGTAATTTATTCGGATATGAGTGCTTTTGAAGGCATTTATTAATTGCTCGTATTGATTTTTCATAATAGACGAATCGTAAACATAAAGCGGTGTTCCGTACTTAGCGCATAATTCGTGTACCGGAATTTCAGAAATCATATAGTTGTCGTTCTGCAATTGCATAGTAACTCTGAAAGTAGTTGAAAAAAAGTTTAAATAAAGTAAAACAAAAATAGCTAATTCACAGGAATTTTACGAATTGAATAATTTACAGTCCGTTTATCTGAAGGGAAAAGTTCCGTAATAAACTATTGATTGTTTTATTAAATTCATATATTTTTTAGTATTTTTGTTAAAAAGCAAAAGATTTCAATATTAATCATTTATTTTAAAGGATTTTTATGAAAATCAAGAGTCTGAGACTAATCTTAGAAGATGCTCTCACCACCGCAAAACGCTTCCCTTTTACAATTATTTCTGCCGTAACTGCTGCTGTTGCGATGATTGTCATTTTAGAAACTAAGCATGGCGGGCATGACATTGCAACAAAAATAGCTATGTCGGCTTTTTTGGGGATTTCCATACTTACGGGTATAGCTGTCGCTTCGGAGACACTTTTTTCTAAAAAGAGTTATACTTTGATAGCGGGTATTATCGGACTTTTAGTGCTTGTAGGCTATTATTTTACAATTGAAATTTATCCGGCACATTATTACAGACTTGCCTTATTTTTAGCGGCGGCACATCTATTTGTGGCTATTTCATTTTCATTACGCAGGAAAGACCAGGATGAGTTCTGGTTGTTCAATAAAAGTATGCTTCTAAGAATTTTGCTTGCCGCTTTTTATACACATATTTTGTATTCAGGAATAGCACTCGCAATTTTTGCAGTTAAAAATCTGTTTAATGTAAAATTCAATGATGAAATTTATGCCGAACTTTATTTAGTGCTGGCTTGTGTATTCAATACCTTTTTCTTTCTTAGCGGTGTAATGTCCGAAAACACTTTAGCAGGATTGAAAGTTTCGTTTCCCAAACCATTAAAAATATTTGTTCAATACATACTTTTTCCGATTGCCGGAATTTATCTGCTGATATTGTATGTTTATTTTTTCAAAATTATTTTCACATGGCAACTGCCCAACGGCTGGGTATCAAGTCTGGTAATAGCCTATTCAATAGTAGGTATTTTAGCTTATTTACTTATACATCCTTTGCGTGAAGACAGCGAAAGCCGCTGGATAAAAATATATTCACGCTGGTTTTTCATAACCCTTATTCCTTTACTTGCCTTGATGACTGTTGCTATCTGGGTACGTATCAGTGACTACGGAATAACGGAAAGCCGCTATTTCGGTATAATTACAAATGCCTGGCTTTACGGAATTTCACTTTATTTTATTTTGTCTAAAAAGCAGTTGATTAAAGCTATTCCGATTTCTCTATTAGTTTTATGCATTCTTTCAGTTGTAGGTCCTTGGAGTGCTATGAATGTATCCGAAAGAAATCAAATCAGCCGTTTTGAGAAAATTCTGATTGACAGCAAGAAATTGGTCAACGGCAAAATCGATGTGAACAGCGATATGTCATGGGAAAACCATGAAAACTCAAAATCTGTTCTTTTGTATCTTTATCAGGAACATGAATTTAAGGGATTCAAACTTTGGCTGAAGGAAAAAACAGATATTGGTAAAACACTTAAATCCGATTCACTCTCAGATTATGACATTATAGAAAAATTCGGTTTAAAGACTTCCGAAGTAAAAAAGAATAAAGCAAAATTCGACAAGGACAAAACAGATTTTAATATTAATGACCTTGATGAGCCTGCAATTCCGGTTAGTGAAATTAAAGATTTTGATTTTTATTTAAAGTACTCATATTCAAATTATAGGGTCAGGGAGGTATTTGAAAGAAAAATCAATAAAGAAGGGAATATTATGGTTATTACTTATAATAAAGCGGATACTACATTGAAAATAGCAATTAAAGGAAAACCTGATTATGTTTCATATATAAAACTTACTCCTTTTACAAAACCTTTAAACGATAAACTTATTAACGAGAAATACAAACCGCTTTATAATGATTTGATGCTCTATAGTGAAAACGATTATTTAAAAACTACTATTATATTAGAAAATATAAACTGGAACAACGAAAAGGAAAAAGAAATCCTGTTTATGGATGCTTTGATTTATGTTAAGATAAAATAGTATAAAAAGATGAATCTAAATAAAATCATCAACAGTCAACCTTGATTGTTTGGTTATTTCATTGTGAGTATCTATGGTAAATATGATGCATTTTTTTGTGAATTTAAAAGAAGGATAGATAATTTTAATAATAAAGGACATACGTCGGGAATAAATTATGGGAAAATTGAATGTCCGTAATTTGGCAAAAATAATAGTGCTGGCAGCTACTGTATTTATTTTTACAGCTTCTCTCTATTGTCAGGAATATGTAAAAGTTGGTAATGATTCAATTGAAATAATCAATTGGAAAATGCATTACCATTTAGGCTTTTATAAAGAAAAATTCAAATTAGAGGATTGTAGTTTTAATTACTATAAAAATAATAATTTTAAACATCTTTATGATTCGTTAAGTTCAATATATTTACCATTCAAATTTAAAATTAAAGCTGTCGGTGATGGTTCTAATATTGTTTTTTTCTTTCTTGTTGATTCTTGTGTTGTTTACAATCTTCAAATATTTATACCTGATAGCATATATAAATACGTAGAATTAAATAATGAAAGAAAACTGAATAAGATTTTACCAAAACTTAGTAGATTTGGAATTTTAGCATTTAAAGATTCTAATGTTTGTAGTGAGATACAAAGTCTCTATGAGCTTTTAATGAATGATGGAGTAAGTCTTCAAGAGGTTATTGATGATCATCCAATTTTCAAAGAATACTATCAATTGTTACAAAAAAGAAAGAAGCAACAACTGAAAAAATAAACCATTTAGTGAACGAAAGAATACGGGAATAAAATAGAGAAAAATTATTTTACCATATTTTGGCAAAAATAATAGTACTAATAAAAAAGTCTCTGAAAATTAAAAATAATTCTCCATTCCACTTTATAAACTTTATGAACTTTATAAACTTTATGAACTGATTATTCTTCTTCTTCGAGCAGATCCGGTCTTCTTTCCTGTGTTTTTTTTAGAGATTGCTCGAGCTTCCATTGCTGGATTTGTTTGTGGTCGCCGCCTCTAAGAACTTCGGGTACTTCCATATCTCTGAATTTCGCAGGTTTAGTATAGTAGGGCGGTTCGAGCAGACCGTTCTGGAAAGAGTCTTCAAGTGCCGATTCCGCATCGCCCAGCACTCCCGGGAGAAGGCGGACAATTGAATCCACTAGAACCATTGCGGGCAGTTCCCCGCCGCTCAGTACGTAGTCACCGATTGAAATCTCGCTTGTAATGAGAGTGTCGCGTATTCGTTGGTCAATGCCCTTGTAGTGTCCGGCTAAAATTATAATATTTTTGTGCAGTGAAAGTTCGTTGGCGACAGATTGGTTCAGTGTTTTGCCGTCTGCCGACATATAAATAATTTCGTCATAAGTTCTCTCGAATTTCAATTTTTCGATACATGCAAAAACAGGCTGGCACTTAATCAGCATACCCGCTCCACCCCCGAAAGGCGCCGAATCTATGTGGCGGAAAGTATTATCGGCGTAATCATGGAGATTATGTACATATAAAGTTACTAACTTCTTTTCCTGTGCAATACGCAATATGCTTGCGGACATAACGTTTTGAAACATATCAGGAAATGCAGTGATAATATCTATTCGCATTAGTTCACTCATCTACTTCACCTGTGTTAATCTCTGACATCCCCTCAATAAATTTAATTTCAATTATTCTTTTTTTCAGGTCAATCTTTTTAATAAATTCATCATGATATGGAACCGGAATTTCCTGCGATGCAGTTTTAATCACCCATACATCCTGAGCGGGCAAAAGCCATACATCAACGAACTCGCCGACAATTTCTTTTGTTATATAATCAATCGCTTTACATCCGACGATATCGGAAACAAGGTAGGAACTACTGCTTTTAGCTATTATATTTTGGCTGTCTGTGAAAACACCGCGGTCTTTCAGTGTTCCTGCGGTTTCTTTAGATGTAATTTCTTTTAATTGAATCTCTGCATTTTTTGCATTAGCGGCATAATCAGTAGCGGTGTACTCTTTTGCGAAGTTTTCGGAGAAGCCGATTTTAACAATTGATTCAGGCTGTAAACCTGCAATATCCGCAGTTGTATCGGACAGAATCATTCTGCCTTTCAGCCCTTTAGTTCCCGCTATAGTACCGATAAACTGCATAATATTTGTAAAACAGCCTTAGTATAAGAAATCTAAAACATTTTGCAATTTATGCAATTTCTTTTTTAGAAAAAAAATCTACTGAAAATAAAAAGAATAAAAAATTTATCTTGTTCATGAATTAAATTTTTATCAATTTTGAAGTTTATTTCTGCCGACAATTAAAATAATCGGTTTAGGATTAAAAGAAATAAATTAACCTAATTAACAGTTAGTTACAGATTAGGAGCGATTAGAAAAGTAATGAGCATTAGCCTGATTGGAAAATCAATCAAAACATCAGCCACCCTGAAGCTGAACGAAACAGCCGCTATTCTCAGGGCTAAAGGCGAACCGGTAATACATCTCGGTGGCGGAGAACCAAAGACAAAAGCGCCTTTAGACGCAATACTTAGTGCAACAAACCTGCTGACTACGGGTGAAATCCGTTATACGCCGGCAGACGGAGTTCCGGCACTAAAGCAGGCTATTATCCGCTATACAGAGGATTATTACGGTCGAAAAGTAGAACCGGAAAATGTTATCGCATCAAGCGGGGCAAAGCAAGCTATTATGGTCGCTTTGCAGGCAATTCTTAACCCGCAGGAAGAAGTGCTTTTTCCGGCTCCTTACTGGGTCAGCTATCCCGAAATGGCTAAATTAATCGGTGCCATTCCTGTTCCTGTCTATCCCGAAGACGGTTCTTTCTATCCACGCATCAGCGACTTTGAGCGACTTCTCACATCCTACACAAAGTGCATCATCATTAACAGCCCCAACAATCCATCCGGTGCAATGTACTCCGAAGAATTTATTGCCGCCATAGTCGAATTGTGCGAAAAACGCAGCCTCTACCTCATTATGGATGATATTTATCACCGCCTCATTTTTGACGGCAGAAAAACGATTAATTGCTATAAGTATGCTAAAGATTTAAGCGAAAATTCAAAAATCATTCTTATTAACGGTGTTTCCAAGCAATACGCAATGACCGGCTTCCGTATCGGTTGGGCGGTTGCCAATAAGAAACTAATCAATGTGATGATCGATATTCAGTCTCACCAGACTTCCGGACCTTCGGTTGTTATGCAAATGGCGGCTGTAGGTGCATTGAACGGACTTCAATCCGGTGTAGAAAGTTTGCGTCTGACTCTG